>CAUZRH010000042.1:0-9082 GCA_963582115.1 Dehalococcoidia bacterium | reverse complement strand
TCGACCGCAAAATCGTGTTCACGTTATTCGTGACATCTGGCTGGCGATTAACGGGTAGCAATCAGTGACACAAGATACCCACTGCATGACCTTCAAATGCACTCGCAGTATTTCTTGGACCATGACGTGAGCCTGGAATACGTGGCGCAGTCTCGGCGGGTAGTTGCGCCTTCAGGGAGCGTGTGCTGGCGGCTACCGGACAGGCGTGAGTTTGCGGTGCTGTGGCAGGTGACGGACTACCGGAGCTGAGCGGGAGTGCGCCCGGTTGCTGCCAGAAGTGCTGCCAAACGCAAAAGAGACACCCGTTTCTGGATGCCTCTTTCACGAACGATTTACGTATGGTGCCCCGGGTGAGAATCGAACTCACGACCTGCGGTTTAGGAAACCGTCGCTCTATCCCCTGAGCTACCGGGGCACGCAAGAGATTTTACGGGGTTCGCGGCGTGTGGTGCACAGGGTTTGGGTCGAAGTTCGCTGGAACGTGTTTGCGGGTTGGCCGCGTTTGGGCGTACCGCCCGCCCTTCGAGGGCCTCAGCATGGGTTTAGTGAGAGCCACGGCCGGGTTCCGGATTGTACCTCCGAGTGGATCCGGCAAGAGCCTCCGGATGGGTCCGGCTGAAGCCTCATAGCAACTCTGGTCGGGTCAAGTTCCTTCAGCGGTGTCCGGAGAGTTGGTACAGGAAGAACGGGTCAGACTATTCGTCACAAAACAAAAACGCCGCCCTTTCCAGGACGGCGTTTTCTTATGTTCATGTGGTGGAGATGGGGAGGATCGAACTCCCGACCTCTGCATTGCGAACGCAGCGCTCTCCCATCTGAGCTACATCCCCACGGGTAGCCAGAACCGTCGCCTTGCAATGCGCCGGTCCTGACCAAGATTAAGCGTAGCAGTGGCTAGGAATGAGGTCAACGGAAACGCGACGACGCCCGGGCTCGGTTGTGAGCCACGGGCGTCGTACTTAGGACCCGGCCTCCGGCAATACTCGAGGGACGTGTATGCCGGATAACCGTTGCTAACTTGTTGTGTTGGTTTGATTACTGGATTGTCTGGATCGGGTTCCCCCCGCGTCGAAACCGTCGGTGTTCCCTGTGCCTTCGGTCAGTTCGTCGACATCAACGTCGGTGTCTTCGTCAGAGGTCTCTACCCCCGCCTCGTCGTTAGTCGTCTCTCTGTCAAACTCGTCCGTCGACGCATGGAAGGCTTCGGTAAGTCTCTGAACGATCACCGGCGACGAGTCCGGAACGGACTTTCAGGTGTTGGCATTGCGCCACTTCGGGCAGCATCAACAGCCGAGTGGTCTATATTCGAGCGACCGATAGGACTGAAACTAGCCATCGCCTCAGCAAACGACGGGCCAGATGACCGACCCAAACACCAGAAATTCCCAGAACTCTCGATTCGCACTCGAGAGTAACGACGCGCTCGGGTTGTTTTTGCCGTGGGTCTCTGACTGGTTTCGAGAGGAAGTCGGAGAGCCAACTTCTCCGCAAAAGCAGGCATGGCCCTCTATCGCAGACGGGGCTCACACACTGATCCACTCACCGACCGGATCCGGCAAAACTTTTGCGTCGTTTCTGTGGGCCCTCAACGATCTGTTCGCAGAGTCGTCCATTGAGAGCCTCAGGGCGCAGGAAAAGACCCCCCGGTCGCCCAGTTCGAAACAGGAGAGCGGCGCGGCCCGAAAAGAGCAAAATAACCCCGGCGTTCACACGCTCTATGTGTCACCACTGAAGGCGCTCAACAACGACATCGAGCGCAACCTCTCGGCACCGCTTCGTGGCATCCAGGAGTACGCACTGGACCATGGGGTGAACGTTCCAGAGGTGCACGCCGCGGTTCGCACCGGCGACACTTCGCAATCAGAGCGTCGGCAGATGGTGCGCAAGCCCCCGGACATCCTTATCACGACGCCAGAGTCCCTTTATCTAATCCTGACCTCCCCTGTGGCGCGCGACATTCTACGAACCGTCAAGACTGTCATCCTTGACGAGATTCACACCGTCAGCGGCGACAAACGAGGCTCCCATCTTTCGCTCAGCCTGGAACGTCTGGAGCAACTATCGCCCGGCTTCCAGCGAATCGGCCTGTCGGCAACACAGCGCCCACTGGAAGAGGTAGCACGCTTCCTTGGCGGACAGGAGGAAGCTGAAGACGGGTCGCTTGTGCCGAGACCGGTAACGGTAGTGGATGCCGACTACCCGAAAGAGATTTCGCTCCGGGTAATGGGCATGCCCGCAAAGACAGGTGGTGGGGCAGACGGATCCGTGTGGCCGGGCGTGATCCCTCAGATCCTGGAACAGGTGCAGCGACACAACACGACGCTCATCTTCACCAACAGCCGCAGGCAGGCGGAGCGGACCGCGGACCGACTGAACGCCCAACTTCTGACAAATATGGAAGAGGCCGGGTACGACATGGGCGACGCAAAAACGCCCTCGTTTCCGCATTCGAGCTCGGTATTCGCCTCGGGCGCGGAAGACGGGCCATTCCGCGCTCATCACGGAAGCATGTCCAATGAGGCGCGCCGTGAGATGGAGGAGGAGCTAAAGAGCGGACTGCTTCCAGCTTTGATCGGCACAAGTTCGCTGGAACTTGGCATAGATATCGGGACCATAAACCTGGTAGTTCAAATCCAGTCACCGAAGTCGGTCACGACCGGACTGCAGCGCATTGGTCGCTCAGGCCACATGGTGGGTCAGACGAGTAACGGCGTGCTGTACGCCACCCACAACGAGGATCTGCTGGAGAGCGCGGTCGTCGCACGTGGGATGGTGCAGCGAGACGTCGAAACGGTGTACACGCCTCAAAATGCCCTGGACGTGCTGGCGCAACAGATCGTAGCCGCGGTGGCACTGGACGACTGGTCTGCCGACGATCTGTTCCAGCTAACGCTCCGCTCTTACGCTTACCACTCTCTGGCACGATCCAGCTTTGACAGCGTCCTTGAGTTGATGTCGGGCAAGTTCCCTCGCCACCTGTTCAAGGGCCTGCGCGCCCGCATCCACTGGGATCAGGCCAACGGGATGCTGTTCGCCCTGCCGGGCTCCCGACTCCAGGCGCTCAATAACGCCGGGACGATTACCGACACCGGCGCGTTCCCGGTGTATCTGGGCGACGGCACGACAAGGATCGGCGAACTGGACGAGGAGTTCGTCTTCGAGACCCATCCCGGCGATGCGTTTCTCCTGGGCAGCCAGGTATGGCGGACATCTGAGATACAGGATGACCGGATTATCGTGGAGGCAGCGCCCGGCGCATTGCCACGCATGCCGTTTTGGAAGGGCGAGTTCCCGTGGCGTCCACACGACCTGAGTTTGAGTCTTGCCAAATTCCGGGCGGAGCTAGCCGAACGGATCGCTCCTTTTGTCCACTCGGAAGAGGATCCACCGTCCGTTATTCAATGGCTCAAGGACGACTACTTTCTGGACGACTCCGGGGCCAGGCAGGCACTTGGCTATGTAAGAAGGCAGCTTCGTGCGGCCGGTGCGATGTCGTCAAATCGCACCGTACTGGTCGAGAGTTACCAAGGCCCACTTGGCGACCGAAGGATGGTCGTCCATTCCCCGTTTGGTGGTCGAGTAAACGCGCCCTGGTCTATCGCGCTAGCGGCAGCTATCAAGGAAAGAACGGGTGTGCAACCCGAGGTGCAGGTTGGCGATGACGGGATTCTGCTTCGAGTACCGGAGTCCGATACACCTTTGCCCAGCGATATCGTGACGGACCTGGATGTGGAGGCCATTCGCGAGCGGGTACTGGACGGGCTGGTGGATTCAGCGGTTTTCGGCGCTCGGTTCCGCCAGAACGCACAGCGAGCTCTATTGCTTCCGAGTCGCGCCGGTGGACGCAGAACGCCATTCTATTTGCAGCGTCTCCGTGCCCGAGATCTTCTGGCAGTGGCACGAAACATCCCGGACTTCCCGATCCTTCTCGAAACGTTTAGAGACGTACTCGAAGACGAGATGGACATGCCGGCGCTGGAGCAGGTGGTCGCCCGTGTCCAGAGCGGAGAGATAAATGTCACGACCTTCGTTAGCCAGACGCCCTCGCCGGTGGCTCAAGCGCTGAACTTCAACTTCAACGAACAGTCCATGTACGAGTGGGACGCTCCGAAGGCGGAACGTTCGCTGCAGGCTTTCCAGCTTGATCGCGCTGCCCTATCGGCGTTGTTCCGTGATCCCGCGTTCGCCGGACTGCTTCGCCCTGACGCCGTCTCGGAGGTGGTTGGCACTGTGGCCCGTACGCAAGCGGGATCACGCGCACGGTCCAAAAGCGAGCTAGCGCAGATGCTGGAAGAGCTTGGCGACCTCACGACCAATGAGGTCACCGAGAGATGTGACGCCGAGGCCTCGGTCGCTCTTGAGTGGCTACGTGAACTTGAGACCGCTGGACGGGTACGAGAGCTTGTTCTTTCTGTCGACGACACACGATGGGTCGCCACTTCACAGGCACCGGAATACGAGGCAGTGTTTGCTGGGAGAGGTGATAGGGGTGTCTTGCGTTCGGCGCTCCGGGCATTGCTCGCACGCAGTGGGCCTGTGTCATTTCTGGATATTGCGCGCCGGTATCCGTGGACGACAAATGACATTCAGGCTGTTTTGGACGAGCTTGCCGAGAGCGGCGAGGCGTTGTCCGGGTACTTCTCTGAGGAGTCGGGCAGCAGCGGCGTGATCGAGTGGGGAGACGAGGCGAACCTGGCACGGATTCAGGCCCGTACCCTGAGCCTTACTCGTGCCGAGGTGACTCCGGTGTCGCCGGTCGACTTCCAGGAAAACGTCATGCGGATGCAGGGCATCGGTCGGAGCAACAGCAATAAGGACGTGCGGCGCGCACTGGAGTCACTCAGCGGGCTGGCGCTTCCCGCATCGGACTGGAGCGACCTGGTCTTACCGGCGCGTGTAGGCCAGTTCTCGAGACCTGCGCTGGACGAGCTTTTCCGCGAGGGCGAATTTGTCTGGGTGATACGGCCTGACATGGAAAGCGGCGTGAAGGTGAGGGTGATTCCCCGGGCGTCGGGGCGGCTGTATCTGTCGGATAGCGAACTGGCGAGTATTCAAGAGGAACCGGTTGGACTGGCCGACCATGTGGCGCAGGTTTTCGCGTTCCTGACTACCGAGGGCGTCGCGTCATCATCCGACCTCCGATCTGCGCTGAGCGGCCTGTCGCTTATGGACCTCCGAGACGCTCTGAGAGACCTCGCGTTTCGAGGACTCGTGTCAGCGCAGTCGTGGACGGCTCTCATGGGGTTGCTGCCAGATTTACAGGAGTCACCGGACTTACCCGAGGCACGGCGAGCAGACGGCGGTTTTCGGAGCATGGCTCGACGTTCGTCAGGTCGACGACGCGGTGCCGGTGCCGGGCGTGACGGTTCAGGACGTGCACGTGAGGCCGCACGCCGGGTCAGAGAGGCGACGCTGGCTCTCCCACCTGACGCTATATGGTCCCTGACGACGCGATATGCGGTGCTCGGGCCGGAGGTCGATGGCGGAGCGCGTGCACGAGCGAGGGCAAGCACGTTGCTTGAGCGTTACGGCGTGGTCAGCCGGCAGACAATCGAACTGGAGGGTAACGACTGGGCATGGGGCCCGATTGTCTCCGCGTTGAGCTTGATGGAGTTGCGGGGTGCAGCACGGCGCGGCTTCTTCGTGGCCGGGCTACCGGGATTGCAGTTCGCAATGCCGTCGGCCGTTGAGGATCTTCGTGGAGCGGACTCCAGGAAAAGTCGGGGGCCGATGGTGTTTTCTTTGAGGGACCCCGCGTATGTGATGGACCCGACACTGATCGAGGCTATTGATGATCGGGAGGTAGCGTTGCTGCTGTCGTCTTCTCGCCGACCCGGGAACTACGTCGTGATGTCGGGCGGCGTGCCGGTGCTACTCGTCGAAGAAAACGGGGCGCGACTCCGGGCATCGACTAACCCGGCGCAGCGTCGCCGTGTTCCTGCCGCTCTTAAGGCCTTCCGTGACCTTCGGATGGAGTCGTCCGGGATGAGCGGCCGGATTGTGGTGCGGGAGTGGAACGGCGAGCCGGTGCTTGAGGGCGATGGCCGGAAGGTGCTGGCCGGCGCGGGGTTCCGGGAGGAGTTTCCGGTAATGGCCTACGACGCGGTGGCGGCGCGAAGCGTGCGGTAGGGCGCGAGTGTTGCGGTGGGCGATGAAGGTGTCTGTAAATTGACGCAATGACGCCTTTGGGCGGTCTCCCTCACCCCAACCCTCTCCCGACTGGGAGAGGGGGTTCGTTCACCCAGTTGGTTGAGGCGTTTTCGTTATCACGGTTTACGCCTGGCGGCGGTTGCCCTGTTTCTGGCCCTCTCCCGATTGGGAGAGGGGGTGTGTTCATCCGTCGTTACTCGTCCGACACCTTGATGAGCTGCTTGCCGAAGTTGGCTCCGCCTAGCTGGCCTATAAAGGCTTTTGCCGAGTTCTCGAATCCCTCGACTACGTCTTCCTTGTACTTGATCTCGCCGTTCTTCACCCACTGGGCGAGGCGAGCGCGGCCTTCGTCGTATCGGTCTTCCCAGCGGAACACCAGGAATCCCTCCACGGTCGCCTGTGCCGCATGGACGTAGCGCATGACGCGGGGGCCCATTGACGGGACGTCGTCGTTGTACTCGGAGATTCGGCCGCAGATGGCCATCCGGGCGTACAGGTTGAAGTACGGCATCACGGCCTCTGTGATCTCGCCGCCGACGTTGTCGAAGTAGCCGTCTACACCGTTGGGGCAGGCCTCAGCGATGGCCGACGAAACGTCCTGGGTCTTGTAGTTGATACCGACATCGAAGCCCAGTTCGTCAACTATGTAAGCCACTTTTTCGTCGGACCCTGCGATACCAACAGCGCGGCAGCCCATGATCTTGGCGATCTGGCCAACAATGGCGCCAACCGCTCCGGATCCTGCGGAGACCACGATGGTGTCGCCGGGCTGCGGCCGGTTTACTTCCAGCAGGCCAAAGTAGGCGGTCAGGCCGGGCATACCGAGGACGCCGATGGAGGTCGATATCGGACCAAGAGATGTGTCGACGGCGTGCGCACCCTTCACACCAAGGATGCCGTACTCCTGCCAGCCGATGTGGCCGCGCACGATGTCGCCGGGCTTGAAACCGTCCAGTCGACTTTCCATCACGCGACCAACAGACTCGCCCTGAAGTACGCCACCGATGGCGACCGGTGGAGCGTAAGACGGACCATCACGCAGGCGACCGCGCATGTAAGGGTCGATCGACATCCACAGGTTCTTGATCAGGACCTCGCCATGCTTCGGCTGTGGAATCGGCGAATCGATCAGATCGAGATCACTCTCTTTTGGCATACCGTCCGGGCGGGTTTTCAAAACCCATTGTCGGTTCACGTTCTCTGGCATTTTGGAGGCCTTTGTGTTGTTGGTGGTGTTGTGATGGTTCTGGAGGGTGGCGCAATCGGGACCGTAAAGCACATAGCTAACCACCCACACGCTCGTTACTAGTCTGAAACCTTGATCAGGAGCTTGCCGAAGTTTGCTCCACCCAACTGACCGATGAACGCCTTCGGGCAGTTCTCGAAGCCTTCGACAATGTCTTCCCTGTACTTAATCTCGCCGCTCTTGACCCATCGGGCCAGTTGTGCGCGACCGTCCTCAAACTGTGCCGGGTACTGGTTCACGGTGAAGCCCTGGATTCGGCTTCGGGTGCTATGGAGGTAGCGGAGGATGCGTGGGCCCATCGAAGGTGTGTCCTCGTTGTACTCGGAGATTCGACCACAGATGACCGTGCGTGAGTACATGGCCAGGTGTTCCAGCACGGCTTCGGTGATTGGCCCACCCACGTTGTCGAAGTAGCAGTCAACGCCGTCAGGAGCGGTCACGCCGAGCGCCTTGCTGACGTCCTCTTTTTTGTAGTTAATCCCGGCATCGAAGCCCAGCTCATCGACGCAGTAGGACACTTTTTCGTCCGAGCCAGCGATGCCAACAACCCGGCAACCGCCGATCTTAGCGATCTGGCCGACCACTGCGCCAACCGCGCCGGATGCCGAGGAAACGACCACCGTGTCGCCCGGCTTCGGCTCGCAAACGTCCAGCAGCCCAAAGTAGGCGGTCAGGCCGGGCATGCCGAGCACGCCAATAGAGGTGGATATCGGTCCATAGTCCGGGTTGACCGCGTATGCAGAGGTCACATCCAGCAGCCCGTATTCCTGCCAGCCGATCCGCCCACGAACGATGTCCCCCGCCCTGAATCCATCCAGTCGGCTCTCCATCACGCGGCCAACGGCCTCTGACTCGATCACGCCGCCGATTGGCGAAGAGGTGATGCGGCCCCTCATGTACGGATCCATCGAGTTCCACAGGCTCTTGATGAGGACCTGTCCGTGTTCGGGCGAAGGGATGGGGCTATCGACCAGATCGAAGTCCGCTTCGGTCGGCATGCCGTCCGGTCGTGACTTGAGTACCCACTGGCGGTTCACGTTCTCAGGCATGCGTTGTCTCCAGTCAAATTGATTGCACTTGTCCGTTTACGGCAATTCTGCTGGCGAACAGCGTCAAACGGGGTAGCCGAGTGTAGACGAGGATTGGTGTGCACGGCGGTCAAAGCCCGGACAGGGAGTTCAGCCAATCAAGCAGCGAGGTCATTGATTCATCGTCCAACGTTCGACCGAACGCGTTATACGTAATGAATCCTGTCTCAGAGGCATCGGGGAGCGTCGCCATTAGCACGTGGTCCGTATTCAAAGGCTGCACCAGTTCCAGATCCTGCCCGCTGCCGGCGGCACCCCGCCAGATCTGACCCTCCTCGGCCCAGTCGACGTCCGTGTCCAACTGCCCGATAAGCACGAGCACTGGACCACTAAAGCCCTGAAGAAGTGGCGTGACTTCGAGGTTCCATATCTCGGAGTTGTATGGCTGATTTGATGGATATGTCAGGTTCTCAAACAACGCCTGGAGATCTGGCGACAGTCGGAGATCACCCTCGGGCGGGGTGCCTTCTATGAAGAGGGCCATCGCCGCGTCAAAACTCGCCAGTAAGCGCTCATCTCCCGGTCCCTCCGCAAAGACACCGAGTTTCCGGAATACCTGTTGCTTGAGAGTCAGCGCGCTCGGGGCGAGTAGGGCCAT
>CAUZRH010000041.1:0-9122 GCA_963582115.1 Dehalococcoidia bacterium | reverse complement strand
GCCCCTTGCGCGGGAACTCGGCCTGCGCACGCTTCATCGCGTCCAGCGTCTGCTCGATGGCTCCGTCGCCGACCGCGTGAACCGTGCACTGCCAGCCCGCTCGATGCGCCCTCCCGAGGAGGTTGTCCAGGTCTTCCTGCTCCCAGTAGGCGATGCCGTGGCTGGAGGGGTCCGACGTGTACGGTTCTCGCGTCGATGAACTGGGGCCGGATGACGACCCGTCGGTCATGATCTTGAACGCCCCTATACGTAGTCGCTCGTCGCCGAAACCTGTGTGTAACCCGGAATCTAGGATCGGGACGTGCGGGTGATCCAGCGCGTTCACCGTCACGAATGCATACAGGCGCACTTTTAACTCGCCGGAAATCACCATCTCCTGCGCCTCCTCCATGTATGAGCCAAACAGCCCGCCTGCGTCCTGCACGCTGGTGCATCCGGCGCTCAGGTAGAGGCGATTCGCTTCGAGCAGGTGCTGCCGGAGATCGTCAGCAGGTGGCGGTGGAACGGCGCGGAACGGGATGTTGGCGCGCTCGTACGCGACCCCGCTCAGCTTGCCCGCTTCGTCACGGTCGTATCGGCCGCCTTCAGGATCGGTTACATCGTCGGTGAGCCCGATCGTTTCCATCGCTTTCGAGTTGAAGGCGACGATGTGGCCGCAGGTTCGTGTGAACAGGACCGGGTTGTCCGGGGCGACCGCGTCGAAATCTGCTCGACCGGGGTGTCGCTTTTCGGCGAGCCGCGACTGGTCGTACCCACGCCCGTAGATCCAGGTTCCCGGTGCCTGCATCTCTGCACGCTCCCGGACCGCTTCTACGATCGCTGCTATCGAACCCATGCCCGGCGCTTTGCAATCGATCTGACGCTGAACCGCACCCAGCCCGGCGAAATGGCCGTGGCCTTCGATCATCCCCGGCAGCAACGAGCGACCGCCAAGCTCCACGGGCTCCGTGCCCGGACCCGAGGTTGCAAGGACATCCGCGTCCGACCCAACGGCCAGGATGCGTCCATCAGAAACGGCGACCGCCTCGGCAATGGTGTTATCCGCGTCTACGGTGTGAACCGTGCCGCCGGTAAATACAAGATCAGCTACTGCACCGGGCATATATGTTCCTTCTAGCGGCACTTCATGATTGTTCGTAAATCCCCTCTCCCAATGGGAGAGGGCCAGGATGAAGGAGAAGTCTCATAATGAGACCGACTCCTCTCGCCCAAACTTCGACTTTCTCGAAGACCTAAAGGGCCGGCGCCTGCCAGCCGCCCGTTGCCACTTCAATAGCTCCCGCAATTCCAAGCGCCACGTCTTCACGCCAGGGCCGTGCGACGACCTGCACGCCGATTGGCAGTCCTTCCGGCGAAGTACCTACGCGCACCACAACGGCGGGCCACCCGGTCATGTTGTAGACGTGGGTGTAACCGCCGACGGTTGTCGACTGGGCGTCGTCGTGCGGTGGAGCCGGAAATCCCGAGACCGGGCAGATGATTGCGTCGTAGTCGTCCATGAAGGCCAGCAT
Organism: Dehalococcoidia bacterium; assembly: GCA_963582115.1. GTDB lineage: Bacteria > Chloroflexota > Dehalococcoidia > Lucifugimonadales > Lucifugimonadaceae. Next base: position 7,611 of record CAUZRH010000041.1, on the reverse strand, counting down.
CTCGGAACGCAGCAGGTCGATCTCGTCTTGCACACCTGCCAGTCCGTTCGCGTCCAGTGCGCCGCCACTTCCGTCGATCCTAGATTGCAGGGTTGGACTGATCCGCGTCGTGCCGTAACGCTCCAGCAACACCCGTGCGTAAGCGCCGCCGTCCGCCGTGCGAGTTCGATCCAGCAACTCGGACGCTCGGGGCACGGCTGAAGGCCGGTTCTCGGTAACACTTGCGCCTGTTTGTGCGATCGCCTCGCCCGCGGTCTTTACTGCGGCCCTGACTTCAGGCGTCGGGGTCAGAACGCCGTTGTCGTCGTAAGTCGCTATCCGTAGCTCCGAGAAATCGAGAAGATCAGGGTCCCTCACCGGCATATCGACGATGTAGGGGTCTCGCCAATCGGGTCCGGCAATTATCGGGAAGGTCAGAATCAGGTCGTCGACCCAGCGACCCAGCGGCCCGATAGTCGTGAAAGCGTCGCGGTAGCCGCCGGGAGGGACGATGTGTCCGGTACGCGGAACTCGGCCAGAAGTCGGCTTTAGACCTGCGATTCCGCAGTAGTTTGCTGGGCCTCGGATGCTGCCGCCCGTGTCGCTCCCAAGATCCAATGGCGATCCGCCGGCGGCGACGATAGCCGCGGCCCCGCCGCTGCTGCCGCCGGGGGTGCGTGACACGTCGTACGGATTGTTCGTTCGGCCGTAGATCAGGTTGTCGGTGATCCCGGCGAAGGTCAGCTCAGGCGTATTGGTCTTGCCGATCAGGATGCCGCCCTCGTCCCGAAGCCGCTTCGTTGGCGGCGAGTCGGTATCCGGGATGTACTCCGTTCGCCCGGTCGTGCCGCCCGTCGTGATGATGCCCTCGGTGTCGTGCGAGTCCTTCAGCGTGAACGGAATGCCATGCAGCGCTCCTCTATGCTGGCCGCCTGCAAGCTCGGCGTCACACGCCGCTGCTTCCGCCAGGGCACGCTCTTCGCAAAGTTGCACCACGGCGTTCAGCGTGGTATTTACCTCTTTGATGCGCTCAATATTCGCGGTCACGAGCTCGACCGACGAAAGCCGCCTCGAACGGATCAACTCTACGAGTTCGGTCAAGGATGCGCTGAGCAGGTTGTCCATGTGCTGATCCTTTTTGGATTACTTCAAAGGCCCGAGACAGATGTTTTCTGACATGAGCAGTTATCACTAGAGTCGCTTGATCCAAATTAAAGGGGCGGTGGCCTCCAGCCGCCGGTAGCTTCTTCGATCACAGCCGCCACGGCCAGTGCGACGTCCTCCCGCCAGGGTTGCGCCACGATCTGGACGCCGATCGGCATGCCTTCTGGCGAGGTGCCGCCGCGGACTACGGCTCCGGGCAGTCCGCTCAGATTGTGGGCCTGTGTGTAGGTGTAGCTCAGGCCCTCGGCGTCCTCGTGAGTCGGCGCGGGTTGAGCTACTACCGGGCAGATGATGACATCGAAGTTCTTCATGAATCCGAGCATCTCGCTGCGTACGGCGTCCACATCATGCATCAAAGCTGCGTACTCCTCGACCGATAGACCATCTTTCGGCGGGCCGGAAGCGCGCTCGGACAAAAAGCGTGAAGGCTCGGAGGTCCCGGCGTTAGCCAACAGCTTGCGCGAAAAGTAGCCGCCATCAGCGCCGAACGACCTCCCGGCAAGTTCCGAGGCGCGTGCCACGGTCGACGGACGGTTTTCCTCCACCGCGGCGCCGGTTCCCGAGATCAAGCTGGCAGTTGCCTTGACGACTTCTTGGACCTCCGAAGTCGGCGTTTGCAGTCCGTTGTCCGTGAAGAAGGCCACCCGCAACCCGGAGACATTCACCTCGTCAGGATTTCGAATAGGAACCGGCTCTACGAACGGATCTATCCAGTCAGGGCCGGAGATGATCGGCAAAGCCAGCTTGAGGTCTTCAACACGACGTGCCATCGGTCCGACCGTCCCGAATCGATCCATCGGGCCTCCCCATGGGAAGGCGTGGCCGGTACGAGGCACCCGCCCCGCTGACGTCTTCAGCCCGGCGATTCCACAGTAGCTGGAGGGCACCCGAACGCTGCCGCCAAGGTCCGATCCAAGCTCAAGAAAAGCCCCGCACGCGGCAACGATGGCCGCCGCGCCGCCGCTGCTTCCGCCGGGGGTGCGAGTCACGTCGTACGGGTTGTTCGTCTTGCCATAGACCAGGTTCTCGGTGATGAAAGACATCGTGAACTCGGGCGTATTGGTCTTGCCGAGCACCACAGCGCCCGCCGCCCGAAGCCTTGCTACGGGCGGAGAGTCGGCTGTCGGAATCTTCCCGGCCTTGCCGGTTGTTCCGCCGGTTGTGACGATGCCTTCGGTGTCGTGTGAGTCCTTCAGCGTGATCGGAACGCCGTGCAGTGGGCCGACAGACTCGCCACGAGACGTTTCTGCATCCCGTTGCCGCGCCTCATCCATCGCCCGGTCGGCCGCCAGTGTGACCACCGCGTTCAGCTTTGGATTGACCTCGTCGATCCGCTCAAGCGCGGCGCGGGCGATCTCTTCGGATGAAACCTCTCGGTCCCTGATCGCCTTTGCGATCTCGGTCGCTGACCTGCTCAAAAGCTCGTGCATCTGGAATCCCTGCGCTGAAACACGTCGTATGGTTGTTCGGCGCTACTTTAACCCCAGATTCCTAGATGTCGGGGGCTGCGTTACGTAACCCGCCAGATAGAATGCCCTTTGGCTGGCATGCATCCTGCCAATCAGATCCCAATCCGTTCAGAAAGAAGATATGGATACCGAACTCATAATGATGCGCATCCTCCACATCGGGCCTGGGGTCGTGTGGGTCGGCAGCGCGTTCTTCGCCGCATTCATACTCAATCCACGCCTTCGTGCGCTTGGCCCCGAGATGGAAAAGCAGGTCACGGCCTCGATCAACAAGGTCTGGGGCCCGGTCGTTCACGGATCCGCTGCGATAACGATCATCGTCGGATTCATGCTTATCTCGTCGACGCCTGGCCGCGAGTTTGGCGATTTGTTTACCACCGACTGGGGCTGGGCCATCGGCATCGGCATCGTGACTGCGTTTGTGGCGCTGATCTTCGGCGGCCTCGCAGGGTTCAGCCAGTCCAAGGGGCGACGACTTAACGAGGAATCGCCGGGTTCGGTCTCGTTGAAGTCGTTGGATATGCAGTCCAGTATTTTTGAGAAGTTGCACGCTTCGGCCGCACTCGTAGCTGTGGCTGCGATGGCCGCAGCCAGATGGGTTTAGAGACGGGCAAGAAGAACAGGAGCAGGGCATGAGCGGAATCTGGCCGGGCGAGACACGATGCGTTGTGATGATCACATTCGACATGGACGGCCCGTCGGCAACGCTGAATCGCAATCCGGAGCTGGAAGACCAACCCAGCGTCATGTCGATGGGCGAGTTCGGCCCAAACGTGGCCGTACCCCGAATCCTGGACCTGCTCGACGATCTCGACATCAAGTCGACGTTCTTTGTACCCGGCTGGGTCGCCGAGCGACATGAAGATACGGTGCGTGACGTGGCGAATAGAGGCCACGAGATCGCTCATCACGGGTACCTACATGAACCCCCGGCCACACTCTCAGGCGATGGCGAAGAGGGAGAAGTCCTGGATCATGGCTCGGAAATCCTGGAGCGAATTACCGGCCAACGTGTCCTTGGTTATCGATCTCCGTCCTGGGAATTGAGCGCAAACTCGCTGGACCTGCTCAAAGAGCGCGATTTTGTTTACGACTCAAGTCTCATGGGAAACGACATCCCGTATTTCGTCGACTCCAAAGGCGGCCGAATGGTTGAGCTGCCGGTCCACTGGTCGCTGGACGACGCCCCGTACTACACCTACTCGCCCGTTGCAGGACGCACCGCCCCGATGTCGACGCCACAGGACGTTCTTGAGGCGTGGAAGTGGGAGTTCGATGGTGCACACCGCCTCAACCGCTCATTCATGCTCACGATGCACCCCCACACCTCGGGTCGATCGGCACGATTGATCGGGCTGGAGAAACTCATCAAGTACATCCGAACCTATCCGGGAGTCGAGTTCATGCGCTGCATAGACGTGGCTGAGCGTTGGACGGATGAAGGGATGACCGGGTGAAGCGCGGCCCCGCTCCTTCCTTAACCGTGCTTCAAGAACCTGACATGGGCGCGCAACTTAATAGCGTGTAATTCTTGAGTCTGGGCCGATTAAAAGACGGATCAGACCTGGCTGACTGAACGCATTCCTCGTCAACCTGAACTCACAACCTGTCATCCTGAACTCGACTCAGGATCCGATTGTTTTCGCTCAGGCTCGTTGAGAACCACGATCACCTATGCCTCACGATGGGCCGATCCTGAATCGAGTTCAGGATGACAGCAACTCCGTCGTTTCTGTCTCCAGGGTGTGCGTCACTCCAGATGGAGTGACGCGGCGGACGATGAGTGACGCACACCCTAAACCGAACCCTCGATCACCACCGGCTCGATCTCATCCGCAGGCTCGAACCCAAGAATCCGACCGTAGAAGTAGATCTCCGCTTCCAGACTACGGATAGCGTTCTCGGCCATTCTGAAACCGTGCTGCTCCCCCTCGAACTCCAGTAGCGCGAACGGCACGCCCTTCGTACGCAGCGCGGAAGCCATCATGCGCGCCTGTTCCGGCGGAACGACCTTGTCCTCAAGGCCCTGGAACATGATTAACGGGGCTGACAGGCCATCCACATGCTCGATAGCCGAGCGTTCATCGTAGAGGGCCTTGCCCTCTGGATAGGGGGCGATCAAGCCGTCCAGATAGCGGGACTCGAACTTGTGCGTTTCCTCGGCAAGCGCCGATAAATCGGCAACGCCGTAGTAGCTGGCCCCGGCTGCGAAATCGTCGTGGAACGCCAGCGCGACCAGCGTCGTGTAGCCACCGGCGCTACCGCCGCGAATCGTCATGCGTTTCGGGTCGACCAGCCCACGATCCGCCAGATAACGAGCGGCAGCGATGCAGTCCTCGGCATCGAACACGCCCCACGTCCCCTGCAGGGCGTCGCGATAAGCGCGCCCGTAGCCGGAACTGCCCCGGTAGTTCACATCGACCACGCCGATGCCCCGGCTCGTCCAGAACTGGATGCCCATGCTCAGCGACCCATCGGTCTGCGAAGTTGGTCCGCCGTGACTCATCACCACAACCGGCGGTTTCTCGCCGGATGGACCTTTGAAATCGGCGTTTTTGGGCGGATACCAGATCGCGTGAGAGATCTGGCCTCCAATGACCGGGAACGAGATTGGTTGTGCATCGGACAGATACGTGGGATCGATCGAGACCGTACCTCCACGTTTCACGACCTCGGCCTCTCCGCCCGGAACGCTGATCGTGACGACCGCCGAACCCGCACTGGAAGAAGACCCTAGTCCCACAACTTTAGGCCCACTGGGCCCATCAAGAATTGCGACGTTGCCGTAGGAAGCGCCGAGCGATGTGAACGGGATGTCGATCGGCGTGAGCCCCCCGCCGTCCGGCTCAACAACGCCCATCCCGGCGATGGCGTCCTTGCTCCAGGTCGCCAACAGTCGACCGTCCGGCAGAAATCCGTATGTGGCCGCGCCCAGCGCCCACATCGGGTGCCCGAACTCGGCCTCCATCGGCGCAAGAGGAATGGCGTTTCCGTCTTCGCCAAGAACATTTAGATTCCACCACCCTGACTCGTCTGACACGAAGTAGAGCCGCCCGTCGGGTCCCCACTCCGGCTGGTAGATCGAAACACCGTCGGTTCCTGCCGCAATTGGTGTGTTTGAAGAGTTACCGGCCTTGTCCAGGTCAGCTACCTCCAGATAAGACGTGTCCCACGGCATATTTGGGTGATCCCAGGCTAGCCAGGAGATACGGCTTTCATCTCGGTTAAAGCGTGGCGCTGCATAAAAATCGCGCCCGGATGCGATAACCAACTGCTCGGCAGTCCCGTCCAGCAGCAGCCGCACGATCTCGTTGACCGCCTCGCCGTCGCTATCTGGATGACTCTCCCGAACGCAGTACATCGCTGCGCCGTCTGTAGTTACTCGTCCGTCGGCAAAGCGGACCCTTGAGTCAGTTTCAGGCGTCACTGGCTCAGGCGAACCGCCAGCGATCTGCCGATACAGGCGCTGATCCGAGAAGTTAGAGAAGTAAACGACGTCTTCGTGCACCACGTAGGCACCGCCGCCGTATTCGTGAACCGTGGTGCGAATGTTGAACCCTTCAGGCGTCACGTCCGCAATCGTCCCGTTTCCGAGACGCACCACCAGCACACTGCGCCCGCCCTCAAGGGGACGACCCTCAAGCCAGTACACATCGTCGCCATCCACCGAGACCGAACCTAGTCGGACCCCGGCGGCCGACACGATCTCGGCGGTGATGGGTGATTCCCACGATCCGTACGGTGTAGTGGTCCTAGTTGGACTATCTGGCATTCGGGACAGGTTCCTTCCGGTGTTTAATGAGCGACCCCGCCTTGATTTAACCCGAAGGCGGGATGCTGAAGTATATTTGCCCGGCGCCAGAGTCGGTTACAGGCTCGGGCGACTCACAACCCGCACACACAGGGACAAATGATGCGAAGCAATCCGATGAAAGCAAACTTGGCCGCCGGGAAGGCGCAGATCGGCTCGTGGGTCAATATGGCCCGCAACCCGGCCATCCTCACGCTGATGCAGTCAGCCGGAATGGACTACGCACGGGTGGACATCGAACACTCGTCGCCGTCCATGGAGACTATCGGCAACTTCGCATTGCTGTCCCGTGCCCTTGGCTTTCCGATCACGGTTCGGCCTCCCGAGGGCAACCGTGAGTGGATCACGCGTCTGCTCGACTCAGGCGTCTGGTGCCTGCACATTCCGCAGGTCGACACCCCGGAGATCGCAGAAGAAGTGGCGAGCGCGTCCCATTACGCCCCGGAGGGATTGCGCGGCATGGCGGCGTTTGGACCCGGCACCGATTACGAACACGGGCCTATTGGCGAGACACAGAACTTTATCAACCAGCAGATCCACACCACGATCATGTTCGAGTCGCAACAAGCGTTCGATAATCTGGACGAGATCATGAGCGTCCCGGGCATCGACGCTGTGACACTTGGCCCGGCCGACCTTGCGCAGGAGCTTGGCGTGTTCGCCACGCCCGATCAGGCGAAAGTGATCGACGAGTACCGGACTCGCTTGATCGAGGGCGCAATCAAGCACGGCAAGCAGGTTTCGATGCTTGTGAGTTCGATCGAACAGGGTGAGCAGTGGATCAAGGCCGGAGCCAAGATCATCTGCTACTCAAGCGAGGTCGATCTCCTGAGCCGCGGAATGGCCGAAGGCGCAACGGCGCTCCACGCAGCTGCGGCAGAAGTCGAATAATTCTCGTTTAACGCCAGTGAACCGGCCTTATTCTGCCCGCAGCGGAGAGGCCGGTTTACTGGCCGCCGTTTTTCTGTACGGACCGGTTCAGGACATCGACGCCCTTGTGACCGAAGCCGTCTGGAGTCGTCTCGGACAGGCCTCCGTCGAGCGGTGTCAGGGACACCCAGCTGTTCCGCATCGCCCAGACATCCGTGTCGGGTTCGCTCTCTGATGCCGCGCTCAAAGCGGATGGCGGTCGATGAATCCAGTAGATGGTCCGTACGCCACGCGTCTCGGTCTCGACCGTGTCAGATG
>CAUZRH010000040.1:0-9173 GCA_963582115.1 Dehalococcoidia bacterium | reverse complement strand
TTAAACCCACCCTGAGGCTCTCGAAGGGCGGGCGTATCGTGCGATGACGGTTGCGTTCAACGTATCGCTGTTCGGCATACAGAACCCCTAACGACGATGTGCCTTGTCGGTGGATCGCGTTGCACGACAGGTCTTATTGCGCTCTGCTGACCGGGAGATCCTTCGCCTCAGGATCAGGATGACATTACGAGTGTTGCGCTTGGCTGTTGACGTGGTTGTAGGAGGCGCGTGGGCGGTATTGCCATACGGCCCCACGATGTTTGCTGTCGGAAGGGGCGGGGCAAGCCCCGCCCCTACGCGTCTAGCTGAACGGCCAGGTCTTCTGCTTTCGTTACCGGTAGCTGGCAGGCGTAATTTTCGCAGACGTATGCCGTTGGGACTCCGTCCACCAGCGCCCGAGCCTCCAACAGTGGAGATGGTGTGGGGGTGATAGGACCCGCTGCCCCGGTGATTACCCGGTTGGGGATGTAGCGGGTGTGGACCTCTCGTAGAAGCGCCTGCGTGGCCGAATCGTCGGCGTTTCCCATCACCACGATCTCCTTCGGAGTAGATACGTAGTAGTCGAGCGCCGCCAGCCACCCGCCGAATCCCGCGCCACCTTGCGCCATGTATTGACGTACAGACCTGAGGCTCGTCTCGGCGATGGACCGATATGAGGTATCGCCGGTATGGGTGGCGAGCCGCAGGAGCAGCTGCGTCGCCATCGAACCGCCGCTTGGGATGGCGTTGTCGAACACATCCCGCGGTCGGGTGAATAGCTCTGACGCGTCGGAACCGGTGTCGTAGAACACTCCGGAAGACTCGTCCAGGAACAGGGCCAACATAGCGTCTGTCAACCGATGTGCTTCGTCCAACCAGCGCTGGTTGAAGGTTGCCTCGTACAGAGTGAGCAACGTGCCTCCGAGCGATGCATAGTCCTCAAGGTATCCGGGAATCTTGGCGGAGCCCGTTGTTCGGGGCGATTCCTTCCCCACCGAGATCCCGTCTTCTGCCTTCCACGTTCGCAATAACCGGTCGCCATCGAAGAGGTTGTCGAGCAGGAAGGTAGCGTTGGTCTGCGCCCGCTCGATCCACTCCGGTCGATCGAATGCTGTGCCTGCATCCGCGAACGCCGACATCATCATGGCGTTCCACGACACGAGGATCTTGTCGTCCAGACCGGGCGCTATGCGTTTGGCACGCTCCTCGTACAGCCTGGGGCGGGAGTGCTCTACCACGGCCAGAACATCCTCTCCGGACATCTCCAGTTCACCGGCGACTTTGTCCAAATCCCGAGGACGCCACAGGATGCTGTCGCCCTCAAAGTTGCCGCCGTCCTCGACGCCGTAATAGGCACGCACGACGCGCCCGTCCGATTCACCTAGGAGGCTGTTGATCTGCTCAGCCGACCACACATAAAACTTGCCTTCGACGCCCTCGGAGTCGGCGTCGTAAGAGGAGTAGAACCCGCCCGACTGGTCGGACATCTCCTGCTCTATAAAGCCCAGCGTCTCTTCAACCACCTGCTTATACAGCGGCTTTCCGGTCGCTTGATATGCCCGGGAGTACAGGCTGACGAGCAGGGCGTTGTCGTACAGCATCTTTTCGAAGTGGGGGACCAGCCACTTCTCGTCGGTGGAGTAGCGTGCGAACCCTCCGCCGATCTGGTCATACATGCCGCCGCGGGCCATCTTCTCGAGCGTCGTATCCACCATCTCAAGGATGAGTGACGCGCCGGTGCGCGCATACTGCCTCAGCACCACGTCCATGACCAGCGGTTGCGGGAACTTGGGCGTCTGGCCGAAGCCGCCGTTCTCCCAGTCGAAGCCCTTCGATAGCGTGTTGAAGGACGTCAGGAACAGGTCATCATCCAGTGGCTCCGACGATTGCTGAGGAGACGATATCTGGGCTAATCGACCGGTGATCTCGCTGGTCGCCTGGAGCACGTCAGCCTTCTTGTCTCGATATGCGTCCGCCATCGCTCCAAGCACACGCGGGAATCCCGGCATCTGGGTTCGATCCTCTGGCGGGAAGTAGGTGCCGCCGAAGAAGGGCTTGCCGTCGGGCGTGAGGAACACGGTCAGGGGCCAGCCGCCGGAGCCCGTGAGGGCCTGAACAGCCGCCATGTAGATACCGTCGACATCCGGCCGTTCTTCTCGATCGACCTTGATGCACACAAAGGCCGCGTTCATGATCCGGGCGATGTCCTCGTTCTCGAAGGACTCGTGCGCCATCACGTGGCACCAGTGGCAAGCGGAGTAGCCGATGCTCAGTAGGATCGGCCTGTCCTCGGCCTTCGCCCGTTCCAGCGCCTCGTCGCCCCACGGATACCAGTCAACCGGGTTGTCGGCGTGCTGGAGCAGGTAGGGGCTTGTCTCGTCCTGAAGTCGATTAGGCATTCGGTGTCCTGTCGTCGTGCTTACTTGTCGTCGGTTGGCAGGCGTCGGAATCCGAGATCGACAATTTCCGGAAACCCGGCAGCCAGATCATCCCAGACCCGATTGGTTACTGACATGGGCCAGATTTGCTGCCCCTCTAATTCGTCATGTGAGAAGAATTGTGCGGCCAGAATCTCTTCTGATGCTTCGGTGTCCGGGTCCCAGTCTCCGAGAGACCCTCCAACGACGCTGCATAGGAAAAAGAACTGGGCGTTCTGATTGTCGTTGTGGTCGTCCACGCTTTGATAAACATAGACCAGACGTTCGGCGCGCACCTCAAGCCCGGTCTCTTCCCTGACCTCACGGACGGCGCATTCTTCAAGCGACTCAGCGCCTTCTATTTTGCCACCGGGCCAGAGCCAGTGCGGATCGCTTCCGAGTAGTGGGGTGATGACGCGTGAAGCAAGAATCCGGTTGCCGTCGACAACTATCCCGACGGCCCGGGCGCGGTGTGTGTAGTCCCTCGTAGGCCCGGACGACGTCATTGGGCCACCATGCCGAGGTGTAGCGGAGTCGGGAATCCCGCGTCATGGTTGTCCCAGAAGTCTATTGTGCGAACAGGGGCGGGCCACGTTTGGGAGTTCGAGATCTCGGTGCGACTTACAAATCGAACTTCACTCTGACGGGCGTCGTACCCGGGCTCGCCTGGGCTAGCCATACGGACGTCGCCACGGGGATTCAGGCCCTGGTACAAGACATGGAAATGGTGGGTGCCGTTCTCTGGTGTGACTATCTCGTAGATGTAGGCCAGTCGACCGATTTCGATCTCCAGGCCCGTCTCCTCAAATGTTTCCCGAATGGCGCACTTCGACCATGTTTCGTCGCCATCTACACGCCCGCCCGGCGTCCACCACTTCAGACCCAGATCGCTGTCACTCTGGACAAGCAGGATCGAGTCGTCCCTGGTGATAATCACGCCGGAGCGGATGCGATGTCGCACGTCGATTAGGTCCTTCTCCCGCAGGGAGCGGGACTGAAGGCATACCGGCTGTCATCCTGAACTTGATTCAGGATCCATTTCTTTGGACGGTGGGAATGATCCCGCCCATGGGACTTTGCTGCCGAGATATCGTCTGATCCTGAATCGAGTTCAGGATGACAGTTAATCGGAGTTGGACTCGTCATCTAAAGCCCGGTCAAAGCAAGTGTTGTCACTACTTCTGCTTCGAGATCGATGATCCGGATCAGATGGTTGTTGGTGTCGGCGACGTAGATCCGTCCGTCCGTATATGCCACCCCCGCCGGCTCATCGAAGCTGGCGTCATCGACCAGCCCATCGTCCTGGCCGCGTTTGCCCGAACCGGCGACGGTGCTGACCACGCCGGTTTCAAGATTCAGGCGCTTGATCTTGTGGTTGTACGAATCGGCCAGGTAGAGAACGCCATCGCCTATCGCCACTCCCTGTACGTGCTGCAACTTCGCCGCCGTCCACACGTCGTCATCGTCTCCGAAGTCGAAGAGCCCGGTGCCTATCAGCGTGTGGACTTGAGCGCCGGGGTCTGTACCCGCGGTGCGCACAGAGCTGGTTTCGCTGTCCGCGAAGTAGAGCATGCCGTCCGATACCTGGAGCCCGTAGGTTTGCGCCAACTCTGACTCAGCGATAGCGCCATCGAGGATATTTTCTCGGCCGGTTCCGGCGTAAGGAGCGATGGCGTTGGCCGCGAGGTCGTGTGCCCAGATCTGGTGGAATCCGGCCTGTGCGCTGTACAAAACACCGTCATGCAGGGCGAGGTCGTAAGGCGAATTAAGGGGATTGGCCAACGGGTCGCCGCCCTTGTGGCGGATGAGCGACTGTTCGCCTGTACCGGCGATGGTCGACAGGGTTTGGGTAGACAGATCGGCCTTGCGAACCATGTGGTTTTCGGCGTCTGCGATGTACAAAGTGTCGCCGTCGACAGCCATGCCTTGCGGTCGCCACATGGACGAACTCTCAAACGTGCCGTCAGAGCGACCAATGCCACCCGACCCGATCACCTGATTCACCGCACCATCAAGATCGGTCACAAGCACACGGTTGTGGTTCGAGTCGGCGATGAACAGCCGGCCAGAATCGACCTCGATCTTTCCCGGGTATGCCAGGGGGCGTGCCGCCTCTTTTGCCGCCTCGAGTTGGTAGGGCAGGGGAGTCGGGTCGAGCAGCTCCACACGACTGAACTCGCCCGTCATGTCGTCGATCAACCGGTCGAATTCCTCGTACGGCAGCTCGCCCTCGTGCTTGCCGATCACGTTGCCGCGTGGATCGATAAACATGATCGTCGGCCAGGCCCTGATGCCCCACTCGCCCCAGACCTTGAAATCGGCGTCGTTCACCACCGGGTGCTGGATGTCGTACCGGAGCACGGCGCTACGGATATTGTCCGTGTCCTTCTCGGTCGTGTACTTGGCCGAGTGGACGCCGAGGACGACCAGCGAGTCCCGGTACTTCTCTTCGAGTTTCCGCAACTGCGGAAATAGGTGCATGCAGTTAATTCAGCAGTAGGTCCAAAAGTCCATCACGACGAGCTTGCCGGACAGGTCCTCCCACGATAGGGCGGCGGCGGTGTTCAGCCAGTCCAGTCCTTCGGGAAATGGGGGGGCGGGAACTTTGCCGTCGTAACGGGTTTCAGTTTGTGTCATGGCAGCCTCAAGAATGTATATATGAGCGTGTGGAGAGCGTGGTTATTGTGGCATGGGCGCGGGGAAGTGGATGGTCACAACGTGTTGCGGGGGAGTGTTTTGGTTCGATGTTCAACCCCTGGTGATAGCCTTGCGGGATGCGCGTATATCTTCTGTCTGCTCTTGCGTTCGTCTTTATTCTCTGCCCGGGCGCTATCGACACGTGGCTTTAGTTGATAGGTCGACTATGGGATAAAGACGAAACAGGCACCACGGAATTCGATTTCTCGTCGTATACCAATCTGTACATGCTGATATTCCCGTTGTTGGGTTGGCGATTCTCATCGGGGTCGTTACTTGGTCACGTCGCCCTGTTCCCGATACTCAAGTAGTTGAACCAGAGGGCGTTTCGACTCAGGTCTATCCAGCTCAAACGTACCTCAACGAGCAAAAAATCAAAATTGGGGATTTGTTAGGAGATGTTGGAGAGGTTAGCGAGAAGGCGTTTGAAGGGTGCCAAATAATCGGTCCTGCGGCTATTCATTTCGAAGGACCGACGGTGCTAAGAGAGTGCACGTTTCAAAGCCCGCTGGAGCACCTGTTTTTGGAGGTCAAACTGGGAACTCGCCTCCTTGCTGAGATAAAATTTTAAGGTTGTACGTTTAGGCGATGCGTCTTTAAGAACCGAATTACGATCATGGGCATACCAGCGTTAAGAGATAAGTTGCGCGCAAACTTTGAATCCCAGTAATTCGATGTCATCGTTTTCGAGATCCACGGGATAAATGACCAGCGAGAAACATTTGAGGTCTTTGCCCTGGCCGCGTTGCCGGGAATCCGCAATCCCCCGAGAACTGAAGGAGATAGTAGACCTAAATACCCATCTCGGCGTCGATCTCGTCCTGAAAACTGGAGGTTCGACCCTCTGCCACGTCGTCGATCACCACCGGCCGTCCGCTCTGGCCTGATTCCATCAGTCCGTATGCAAGCGCGAGTGCGTTCATGCCTTCTTTTGGTCCGACCTCAGGCTGGGGCCCGGTCGTTGCGGCACGGGCCCCAGCCTGAGGTATTCGTAGGCCAGGATTTTTGAGTCGATCTCTGTGAACGACAGGTCGTAGCCGCTGAGTCTACGTTCTCCGTTCCAGAGGGTTGCGGCGGTGTCGTCCAACTCGAATTTCGGGACCAGATCCAGCAGTGCGTCGCTGGTGGTCTCGGTCCCTTCGCGTAGGACGATCCGAGGCGATTCCCCGGAGAGACTTCTGGGTCGATACAGTATTCCTTTACTGCCTGAATTCGTCGATACGCCGAGTCTCTGGCCGTGCGAAGTGTCGGTCATGGAGAACTGGCCTATAGCGCCCGACTTAAACCTGATTACAGCGAAAGACGTGTCGGCCGCTGTCTGTTCCACGGAGTCGCCGGTGGAGTAGCCGTCCTCCCGGCGGTGGTCGTACATATGTGCCAGCCCCGGTGCGACTTCCTGCATGGGTTTCAGCGTGTGGTCGCTCTCGATAATGGAGGTCTCGGTGAACACCGATACGGCATCGCCCATCCCGCCGGCCTGCTCTTTCTTAGCCCGCCACACCGTGCTGTGCATCACTGCACCGTCCGAGCTGCCGACGCTCATGTCGATGGCGAAGTAGGGCGTCCCGATAGCGCCGGAGTCGATCAGCGCCTTTGTCAGGCGGTTCATGGAATCGCGCCGGAAGTTCTCGGCTACCGCGAGTACCCGCCCTGTGTCGTCAGCCATCTCGCGCATCTGACGGCACGCCTTCAGAGTCAGCCCCATCGACTTTTCCGTGATGACATGCAACCCCGCCTACATCGCTTTGATGGCGAAGCGGTGATGCATCGGCGTGCTTGTGACTATCGCAACGCCGTCGAGGTCGGATTGCTCCAGCATTCGGTCGAAATCGGTGTAGATGTCGGGACGCGTCTCCGACGATATCGGCGACGGTGGATGCGACGTCCTCGTGGACATCGCAGACGGCGGCCAGCGAGACGGAGTCGAAGTACTTGCGGAGTTCGATGTAGCCGTTGGCGTGCCTGCGGCCCATTCCGCCACAGCCAACCAGAGCGATTTTGAAGGTCATGTCGTAATTGTGATCATTCGTGTGGTGGTGGGGCGTGTCGGTTGCTGAGAGATGATTATTTGCTGATGAGTACCGGGTGGAGTTCAGGCCGGGGGATCCTTCGCCTCGGGCTCAGGATGACAGTAATCGTGTCGGCGCTATAACGATAACGTGGTTGTTTTACGCGACCCACGTCCTAATCAACTCCCTCCAAGGGAGGCGACAGATAACACCACTATGTTCTGTCGTCTACGTAGCGATCTATCGCCCAGCGTTCATCGACTCCCCGGTGCCAGATGATGGTATAACCCCGCTTATGTGTGCTGGACGGCGAGCCGTCGAGCGGGGCGAGCATTGCGGTGAACCTGGCTTTCTCTACCGCCCAGTCGCCCGCGTATCTGACCACAGGGTCTGACACGCTGATCTGGTATCTGTACGACTTGAATATCTTGTCCAACCAGTCAGAGATGGCCGACCAGCCTTCAAGCGCCGGCTCGCTGTCAGGGATCCAGATAGCGCCGGGCATGAACAGTGAACCGAGGCGGGTGGTGTCCCCGGCGTTCATGAACCGAACCCAGTCCAATCGAAGGCTCTCAATCTCGGCGTGATCGTAGTGGTTGAGCACCGTGGACCTTTCTATTGGTGCGGGTGGATCGAATAAATGTGTTCCGGGCGACGAATGTTGATGCTGTGGAATTGTTCTATCGGGTCAAGGATGTTCTGGTGTAGGTTCCTCGGTTTCGCTCGGAATGACGACTATCGAACGGCCAGTCCACCCATATAACTGCCCTGCCGGGTTATTTGCCTACTGCCTTTAGGTATGCCCGTCCCGATGCTGCAATCAGGTTCTGGCTGTGGGTGTAGTGATAGAGGATGCCCTGTTTTACGTGCTCTGCGGCGGCTGCGGCTTCGCCCGGCGTGCCGGAGTTTTTGCCTGCTGCGTGAATCTTCTTGAATGCGTCTTCGATAGCGTTCTTCACTTCTGGGTGGCTGCGATCGCCCGGGTGTCCTAGAGACTGAGATAGGTCTGACGGGCCGACAAAGAACACATCGACGCCCTCGGCCTGGAGGATGTCATCCAGATTGTCCAGTGCCTCTTTGTCCTCGATCTGAACGCAGACCAGCGTTTCTTCATTGAGCGCCTTCACCATGTCAGGTCCGTCACCCAGGAAGCCGTAATCGCCGGCGCGGGTTCCTCGCGCAAGACCGCGCATCCCATCCGGGGCGAACTTGACTGCGCGTACTGCGGCTTCGGCATCGGCGCGTGTGATGACGTGCGGGATCTGTACACCGCTGCAGCCGCGGTCCAGGTATTTTGCGATCAGATCTGGACGGTTGACCTCTGGCCTTACGATCGGCGCCATGCCGTGACGCTCGGCGGCCAGTGCCAGCATCTCGACATTCTCTGCCGTCATAGAACCGTGCTCGCAGTCGATCAGAACCCAGTCGAATCCAAGTAGACCGATGATCTCTACCAGGTGTGGCGAAGGGAACATGATCGATATACCGAATACCGGCTCGCCCGCCTTGATCTTCGCTTTCATCTTGTTTTTGAGCACGTGGAATGTCCCCCTGAAAGCCACCGCAAACACCGTAAGTCGGGCTTAATACGACCTGACGGCGGCGGAATTATCGCACCGCTCGGCCCCGGACGCTTCTGATTAGCGTCTTGATTGCAAAGATCGACTGTTGACACCCGATTGGGCCGCGCTCACACTCATTCGCTATTGCGGCGTACCAGATGTAGAGATCGCGTGCCGGATTATAGGTCGCGTGAGGTAGCCGGTAAGTGGAAACAAGGCCGCCCGCGACATATTTCTTCAGATAAAGGGAGTTGACCGGCGTGAATAAGCTAGCCTCACGGATGGGTATCCTCGGCACTGAGACGGCGTTTGAGACGCTGGCCAAGGCGAGGGCACTGGAGGCAGAAGGCCGGACGATCATCCACCTGGAGATTGGCGAGCCTGACTTTGACACTCCGGAGCACATCCGAGAGGCCGGTAAGAAGGCTATCGACGATGGGTTCACCCACTACGGTCCGTCTCCGGGTTTGCCGGAAGCCCGGGCCGCCGTCGCAAAGTTCGTGTCAAAT
>CAUZRH010000039.1:0-9228 GCA_963582115.1 Dehalococcoidia bacterium | reverse complement strand
ACCAGAATCTCGTGTATTCGTATTTCGTCGGTGAGTTCGTACCCGTTTTCAGGAGTTACCCTTAAAAACAGTTGATAGTTGCAGCAAGAACGCAACGAGAACCGGCGGTCATTCTAGCAGCGCGCCCAGCCTTAAAGACCAGACGCAAAAGGAGGTCAAGAACCGTGCCGATGAGTCAGGCGACCGTCAGCTATGAAGTAGACGGAGATCAGGTCGATGCCGTGATCGTACAGCCATCGCCCGGTGAGGCCCCGTATCCCGGAGTCGTTGTGTGTCACCCGCACCCATTATTTGGCGGGGATATGAACTCGTCGGTCGTGATGGCTATTTGCGCCGCCCTCGCAGAGCGCGGCATCGCATCGCTCAGGTTCAATTTCCGACAATCAGGTGACGGAGAAACGTTGACCGAAACATCGGCGCGTGATGTGGAAATCGGGCTGAAATTACTGGACGGCTGGGAGTTGGTCAACAGCGTCCGATTGGGCGTAGTCGGGTATTCGTTCGGCGCTGCCGCTATAGCCCGCGCTTCAACATCACTGGAATCCGCCCGTGCGCTAGCCTTTGTCGCTCCACCGGTCGCCGCAGTCAAGAAATCGGCGTTGGGAGATGATCCAAGGCCGCGCTATTTTGTCGTGGGCGGGCGTGACCTACTGGTCGACCCGGAGGCGCTTGCCGATGTTGTGTCGGATATGAAGTCGCACGCAACGTTTGAGACTCTGGACGGCGCAGATCACATGCTGGTCGGATACGAACTGGCGATCGGCGAACGTGTGGCGGACTTTCTGGCGAGCCAACTCCTAGCCTGAGTGCGCACTGATCAGGAGCCGTGATCCGAGATTCAAGTCAATATACTTCAATAGACACCACCCGACCTTCCTCAGCGCCGTGATCAACGCATCACAGCCATTCCGCCAGTAATACCGAGTAACCCAGCCAACATATGAGCGACACCCTGGACCACGACACCGACGCCGACGACTCCCAGGAGACCACCGGCGACATGTCCCGATACATATCAACTGATCAGGACGGTTCAACGCCGGTACTGACGGACTCACTCCCAGTCGTTTCAGATGAACAGATCCAGGGGTCGTTCTGGTCAACATGGCGCGCCTTCCGAGACCCGCTGCTCATCAGTATTTTTGTGATAGCGCTGGTGTCCGACCAGATAACCAAGCAGATCGTTTTGAACTCCCTCCGTGTTGGTCAGTCATGGCCGATCGATGGGTTCTTGCGATTCACATATGTACGTAATGACGGAACCGCGTTCGGCATGTTTCAGGACAACGGCACGCTGCTTACGTTTGTTTCCATCGGCGCAGTCGCCCTCATCGTGTACTTCTATCGAGAAGCTGCGATGGCGTCATGGTTCACCCGCGTTGCGCTCGGATTGCAGTTAGGTGGAGCGTTGGGGAACCTGTTGGACCGATTTCGGCACGGTTATGTGGTGGACTTCTTCGACGTCGGTCCATGGCCGATATTCAACATAGCGGACTCAGCCATCATCACCGGCATCGTCGCCCTGGTCGCCTACTTCACGTTATTCGGGGGGCGGGAACGGAAGTCCGACGGGAACTCTGATACTTCCGAAGTACCTGCCGTTGCGACACCGCTTTTTGTGGAAAGTCCCGCCTCAACACCTGAGTCTAGGGACTAACCCGGGTGCCGATATCACGGTTCCGATTTGAAGGACCACAGAAAAAACGTCGACTTGACGTCTGCGTGTCAGAAGGCGTGGAAGAGCTGACCAGAAGCGCAGCACAGCGACTTGTGCGGGCCGGTGGCGTGAGCGTGGAAGGGACCGTAGAGACTCGTCCGGCGCGTTCGATCCTCCCCGGCACCGACATCGAAGTGAATATTCCCGAGCCGGTACCTGAATCTGAGCTAATTGCGGAACATCAGGACTTCGCGATCGCGCACGCCGACGAGCACCTTCTCGTCGTGGACAAACCGATCGGCCTCTCCGTTCATCCCGGGCCGGGGCACGTCTCAGACACATTGGTAAATGGCCTGTTGGCCGACTATCCAGAGATCCGGGGAGTCGGTGAATTAGATCGCCCCGGTATCGTTCACAGAATAGATCGTGACACATCCGGCCTGATGGTCGTCGCTCGGACTCAAGGCGCGTTTGAGCTTCTCACCGAGATGATCCGGGAGCGGCAGGTTCGCCGTGTTTACACGGCGCTGATTCGCGGCGGTCCGGAACCCGAGGAAGGGCTTATCGACGCGCCGCTAGGTCGAGATCCGCACAACCGGCAACGACGAGCTGTCGTCGAAAACGGGCGCGAGGCTCGCACTCGCTTCCAGGTGCTTGAACGATTGTCCCGCACGACCCTCCTGGAACTTGAGTTAGATACCGGACGGACACATCAGATCCGCGTTCACCTATCGTCAATCGGCAACCCGGTCGTCGGAGACGGCATGTACGGTCGAGCTGCACGAGGACCGGGCGGACTGAACAGACAGTTTTTGCACGCATCAACCTTGGCCTTCGCACACCCGATCACGGGTGAGAATCTGGAACTGAACTCCCCGCTGCCCGAAGACCTCCAACTGTCCCTGGACGCAGCTCGCCGGGAGTAGGCCCGGGTGAGCCGTCAGAATTACACCCACCACAGGACTCTGCCACAAGCCCCAGCTTGAGACTCTCGTCTAAACCCACCCTGAGGCTCTCGAAGGATCCAGTCGTACAACAACGTTATTCACACTAAGCGGCGTAACGCCCACCCTTCGAGAGCCTCAGGGTGGGCTGCTGCCGCAGGTTGTGGGATCGAGTCGAACGGCAATTGAACGTAATGATGCAGAGCCGGGAGATCCTTCGCTCGACTCAGGGTGGCAATAGAAGGTAGTCGCTATCACTTATCGCGAACCAGTCCAGACGTAATCACCCTTCCAACACTCCCAGTAATCGCGGCCCCGTCTAAATACCGTCGACAACAATCCAAATAAACCCCGCATTGCGGGTGCGGGTGATACGATTTCCCACCTCATGAAAGATACATCACAGACCGGGCCCGTCCGCGTCCGCTACGCGCCCAGCCCGACCGGCGATCCACACGTCGGAAACCTCCGTACCGCTCTCCTGAACTGGGTATTTGCCCGGCACGCCGGTGGCCAGTTCATCGTTCGCATCGAAGACACCGACCGTGAGCGCATGGTCGATGGTTCGCTCGACCGGATCCTTGACGCGCTGAAATGGCTTGGCCTCGACTGGGACGAGGGTCCCGGGGTGGATGGCCCGTTTGGGCCGTACGTACAGTCGGAACGCAAAGCACTTGGGAAGTACAGCGACGCATCACAGCAGTTGATCGACAGCGGACACGCGTACGACTGCACATGCACGCCGGAGCGGCTTGACCAGGTCCGACAGATGCAGCGCGCCGAGAAGAAACCGACCGGCTATGACGGTTACTGCCGCAACAAGTCAGACGAAGAACGTGCAGCCGAGAAAGCCGAAGGACTGGCCTCCGTCGTGCGATTCAAGGTTCCGCTCGAGGGAGAGGTCGTGTTTAACGACGTCCTTCGCGGCCCATTGACCTTCGATCCGTCCCTGCTCCAGGACTTCGTAATCCTGAAATCGGACGGCTATCCCACCTACCACCTCGCTCACATCGTCGACGACCACGAGATGGGCATCACGCATGTGCTGCGATCTGAGGAGTGGATATCGTCCACGCCGCGCCACGTAATGATGTACGAGGGCTTCGGTTGGGAGCCACCAGCCTTTGTCCACTTGTCGATACTCCTGGGGGCAGACCGCTCCAAGCTGTCGAAGCGGCACGGCGACACGGCTCTGCTGGAGTTCCGCGACAAGGGTTTTCTGCCCGACACGATGTTCAACTTCCTGTCTCTTCTCGGCTGGTCCCCTGGCGACGACGAAGAGGTGATGACCCGGGAGCAGATCGTCGAAAAGTTCAGCCTTGATGGCCTGAACCCCGCTCCCTCAATCTTCGACGTCACGAAGCTTGAGTGGATGAACGGCATGTACCTGCGCCAGATGCCGGCCGAAACGCTGTCCGAGCTGCTATTGCCAGAGCTAGAAGCGCCGGACGGCCTGCCGGCGTCAATCTCACGCCCGCTTGACCGTGACTATCTGACATCGCTGGTCCCCCTCGTGCACGAACGCCTGAAGGTGATCGATCGTACGGAGCTGGCCGAGATGTTGGCCTATTTCTTCCTGGACGAGATCACTGTAGATCCAGCGGAAGTGGTGCAGAAAGGCATGGATGGCGCAGCGACGGCGTCTGCGCTGGAGTCGGCGGCCCTGTCACTAGAGTCGGCCGAGGCGTTTGAAGCGGAACCGCTGGAAGAGCAGTTCCGTGCGCTTTGCGGTGAGCTGGATCTGAAGCCACGCCAGTTGTTCGGTGCGCTCCGTGTATCCCTGACCGCGAGGAAGGTCGCGCCACCCCTTTTCGACACTATGGTTGCACTTGGACGTCAGCGATCGATCGATCGGGTAAGACGCGCTGCGTCTCTCCTTTAGCGGGACGGTGTGCATGGCGACCCAATTTCGTAGCTAACCACTTGACCATTCCACCCCTACCTGCCTAAACTTCAGGGTAACGATTCGCCACAAATGAGCGGATCTAATAATCTGAATTCCACGAGGTCGAGTTTGACGGAGATACGAGTTTCTGAGGGCGAGAGCTTTGAGAGCATGCTACGTCGCTTCACGAAGCGCGTTCAGCAGGAAGGGATTCTGTCCGAGTCCCGTCGCCGCCAGCACTTCGAGCCGCCGACGGCGCTTCGCAAGAAGAAGGCTGCTGCAAAACGCCGCAAGAGTCTGAAGGCGCAGCGCAAGAATATGTAACAACACTGCTTATAGCAGTGTTACTGATGGAAGGACCGGTTGTTTGACCGGTCCTTTTGTTATTTCTGTCCGATTCATAATTTTCTAGTTTCGTATCACCCGGGGTTCAGGTACGCTTTTACGATGAAGTTTGGCATCCTCGTCTTCCCCGGAACATGGAGCGACCGTGACTGCGGTTACGCCCTCCAATCACTCGGTCAAGAGATCGAGTACGTCTGGCACGCCGACACCGATGTCGATAGGTTTGACGCACTTGTGGTCCCGGGTGGTTTTTCTTACGGCGATTATCTAAGGGCAGGCGCCATCGCACGGTTTGCACCGGTGATGGAGTCGGTCTCGAAGTTCGCAGCGGACGGACGTGGAGTGATCGGCATCTGCAACGGCTTCCAGATTCTTTGCGAAGCCGGACTATTACCGGGCGCGCTAATGCGTAACGACCATCTGGAGTTCAGGTGCACGTGGACCGACCTGCGGGTGGAGAACGACTCCACGATGTTCAGCCACGAATCAAACCAGGGTGACCTCCTGAGGGTGCCTATCTCTCACGGCGAGGGCAGCTACCAAGCGGACGAAGATACGATTGCTGAACTGGAATCCAGCGGGCGTGTGGTCTTCCGGTACTCGGGACCGGCGGGCGAAGTGACTCCGGAGTGGAACCCCAACGGTTCAATAAACAACATCGCCGGCATCATGAACGAAGCCGGGAACGTCCTCGGCATGATGCCGCACCCGGAACGGGCCTGCGATCCGCTCATCGGCGGAGAGGACGGGGCTGCGATCTTCCGTTCCATGTTTACAAAGATTCCGGCCTTGAACTAGCCAGAACGGCGTATCGTGCAAGATCAGGACAGCGTCCTGAGGCTCTCTAAGGTCCGAATCATCTCGCAACCTGACTTTCAGGATATGTCCCGGCAACTTCACTTTGAACTTGCAACCGATGACCTGCATCTGATTTAACGTTGACCGAAGGCGAGCAGTTCGCCAAAACGGTCCATACAAAGCTCATAGGACACATTCCCAGAATGACCACCCAGACCCCGCTACGCGTACTCAGCACCGACTGGTGCCCTTATTGCCGTGTCCTCAAGCGTTTTCTGGACGAGCACGATATCCCGTACAACCAGCTGAACGTCGACGAAGACGAAGACGCGCTGGCCGAGATCAAGAAACTGCAAAACGGCGGGCGAACCGTGCCGACAGTTGTCTACGCAGACGGCACACACGACGTGAACCCCAGCGGCGCACGTCTCATGGAAAAGCTTGGGACGGCTTAGGGCCGAACTTAAGCGTTCGCCGCTCTAATCAGAGCAGGGTTGAACCTCCATCTATGGCTATCGTCGCCCCTGTGACCGTCGAAGCCTCGTCGGACGCCAGGTAAAGCGCGCCATACGCAATGTCCTCGCCCGATTGCAGCCGTCCTATCGCAAGCGGCTGCCCCCCCATCCTGCGCTCGTAGTTTTCGGGATTCGCGATATCGGTCGACCACGAGTTCTCGCTGTGTGGCTGGCTGCCCCTTATAAAGGGTGTATCCACGTGGCCCGGGCAGAGCACGTTGACGCGGATGTTGTCGGCTGCATGGGAAAGGGCAGCGTTCCGAGAGAGGCCAACGACCGCCGTCTTGGAAGTCGCATATGCCGGACCTCCACTGCCCTGCTTTAGCGCGGCGCTTGAGGCTATATTGACGATCGATCCCCCGCCCGCCTTCCGCATCGACGGAACAGCGGCACGAATGCCTAGATAGGTGCCTGAGAGATTGACATCCAGAACCGTTTGCCACATTTCCGGGGTCTGTTCTTCCCAACTGAGACGGAAGTTAGTGCCGGCGTTGTTGCCCAGAATCGTCAACGGACCAAACGTCGACTCCGCAAAAGATACAGCCGCTTCCCAAGCTTCAGCATCCCGGACATCCAACTGAACGAGTGCGGCCTTCCCTCCGCCCGCCTTGATCTCCTCAACCACCTCATTTGCCTGCCCCTCTTGAAGGTCTCCGATTACGACGGACGCACCTTCACGCGCAAACAGCACCGCCTCTGCCCGCCCGATACCGCTGGCGCCGCCGCTGATCAGCGCAATTTTGCCTTCGAGACGCATTCGATCCTCCGCCCTGGGAAATAAATAGCCGTAACTTCCGGCCATCATCGCCGTCCCCCAGCCTTGTTTCCATCTGTCCGGTTGAGTTTCCACCTGCCCGGCTGGCGTCGTACGAAAAGGGTTGATGCTTAACAACGCCCACAAGGAGTTCAACCCTGTCACCCCGCATGACCGACGCTCACGTAGAGGCGCGCCACAAGCAGGTAATAGATGCCGCCCGGGAATGTTTCCTTGAGCGCGGATTTCACGCGACCAAAATCCAGGACATCGCAAAGAAAGCCGGCCTTAGTACAGGCGCCCCATACCGGTATTTTGAAAGTAAAGATGACATAGTGGCCGCCATGTGTACCGTGGCGCTGGACCGACATCGGCAGCGATTCAGAACTCTTGACCTCGCCGCCGCTTCTCGATCGACCTTCGAGGAATTAAGCTCTGTATACCTGTCGGCAGCCCACGAGCCGGGTGCAGAAGATACCGCCCGTCCACCCTCCAGGTCTGGGAAGAAAGCATCCGTTCAGACCACACTGGTGAGGTGCTGCGGGCAGATTTCAACCTGACCCAAACCCATGTCAGAGAGATTGTTATAAGGGCGCAAGAACGCGGCGATATCGACGAAAGTCTTGATCCGTTAAGTGTCGCCCAGACAATGGTGTCGCTTGTAGTCGGACAGATTGTCCAACGTGCAACCGGCACCGTTGTTGACGCAGAGAAGTATGAGGAAGCGACCCGGTCACTGGTGACGGGTCGACTCTGGAACACCACACCGGCCAATCAGGAACCGGCAACGAACCCGATCTAAAGCCCCGTGAGTCTACATCCTCACATCGAGAGGGAAAACAGAAATGACGCTATCCCCCGGTTCACTGGCGAGCTTAAGCGCCCGCCGACCTTGGTGGACATTACTGGGTTTTGCCCTCCTCATGGTCGCAGCGTTGGGATCGAGCATATCGCTCGTCCCGAACGCTCTGGACGGAGAGGATGGTCCCACCAAAACACTTGAGTTTGAGCGGGCCGAGAATCTGGAGCGTCAGCGTTTCGCCGATCTGGATGAAGAAGCTGTAGATAACGGCCAGCAAGGTCCGGACGCCGGCGGAAAACCGACCATAACCGAGTTCATCCTTATCTCATCCGACACGTTCGCGCCCGGCGAACCGGAGTTCACAGCGTTCCTTGTTGCGTCCGCTGCCCACGTCGCGGAAACCGCAGGCGATCTCGTCGTTGGTGGCATCAATGAGTACGTGCCCCAGGTGTCCGAAGACGGCACGACACTGCTCATTTCCGTTCAGATATTCGAGAGCCAAGAGGACGATATAGGGTTTCTGATAGACGCGGCGGCCGAGCTAAGCCGGGATGGGTTCCTTGTTCAGGTCTTCGGCGACGCCAGCATCAATCACACGTTCGAAAGGTTGGCCGAAGAAGACCTGACGACCGGTGAGTCGATCGGCATCGGTGTCGCGCTGATCATCCTGGCTCTCGTTTTCGGCGCAGTAGTCGCGGCAGTTATACCGATTCTCCTGGCAATTGCGGCGATATTCATAGCGATCGGCCTCACAGGGGTCGTGGGTCAATTCGTTGAGTTGAACGAGTTTGTCCCGAATATCATGACGATGATGGGTCTGGCGGTCGGAATCGACTACTCGCTTTTCATTCTTTCCCGCTACCGGGAAGAACGCGCAAACGGACTGTCCGAGGCGGACGCCGTGGAGAAGGCGTGGGCCACAGCCGGGCGCGCCGTTGTGTTCAGCGGGATCACCGTCGTATTTGCGCTGCTCGGCATGCTCCTCATCCCGGAACGTGTATTCCAGGCGTTCGGTGTGGGATCTATCCTCGTCGTATTCGTAGCAGTATTCTCGAGCCTGACGCTTTTGCCTGCGGTAATCGGCATCATGGGAGACCGAGTCAATGCGGTGAAGGCACCACTCATCCCGACGCTGGTCATGTTCGCCATTGGTGTCGGAATTGCAGGTTTCATGTGGGGCATCGGGCCAAACGTGATGCTCGTGTCCGCCATCGTGTTCGTGTTGCTGATCGTTTCTACCCTGGCACGCCGATTCGCCGGGCTCCGCCTACCGGGATTTGGTGGCGGCGACGAAATAGCCTCAAATGATTCTCCAAGAGGATTCTGGAACACCATCACCGTCGCCGTGATGAAAAAACCGTTGATCAGCATGTTGGCGGCAACGGCATCCCTGTTGATCCTTGCGTACTTCTTCCTGGCACTCGAAAAAGGCACAAGCGGCATCGGCGTTCTTCCGGACGAGGAGCCTGCCAAGAAGGCGTTCCAGACGCTCGACGAGAAGTTCGGATTCGGCAGCGACGCCCCGGCC
>CAUZRH010000038.1:0-9350 GCA_963582115.1 Dehalococcoidia bacterium | reverse complement strand
ATGTCCCGATCACGTGGCTCCTCGCCAAGCGATCGACCTTCCTCGATATCAGCCCGTGCCAGATCGAAATCTCCAAACACGTCCATGTAAAGGGAGGCGCGGTCGAGGTAGGGCTGCGGACTGACCGGCATCAGTTCTATTGCGAGGCTTAGATCGCCAAGTGCCAGATCGTAGTTGCCCATCTGGAACAGGAATCGCCCCCTCCACCAGTAGGTCGCACCCTCATCCGGCGCAAGCTCAACGCCCTCGTTGAACATCTCAAGTGCGTCAGCCATCCGACCCGCACCGCTCATGATCCTTCCGAGCACGATCACGGAGTTAGGATCTTCTGGGTCAAGGAAACGAGCCTGTACGGCGTCCTGGTTTGCGCCAAGAATGTCACCAACCGACATGTTGGCAACGGCACGACCCGCGTATGCGGAAGATAGATCAGGCTTGAGCTCGATTGCTCGGTCGAAGTCCCTGATCGCCTCTGCCGTTTTGCCCTGCGCCATCAAAGCGCTGGCCCGGCCTTCATAGCCGCGAGCAAACTGGGGTTCGATCTCAATCACCAGCGTGAAACGCCGTTCTGCCTGAACGTAATCGCCACGATTCAGATAGTTATGCGCATTGGCGTAGTTACGCACGTTCTCGTTGGTGTTGACGGGTGCAGATGTCGCCGTCGGCTTGGGTGTGGGTGTGGGTGTGGCCAGTTCAGGCGTGGCGGTTGGTTCCAAATCCGATGTATATGGAGTCGCGTCCGTACCCCCGGCCTCGGCGCTTGCCTCGGCCGTTAGCTCAGTGGCATCGCCGCCATCACCACCGCCAGAACAGGCAACAAGCGCGATCATCCCGACGACGCCAAACCCCATCAACCACTTACTGAGATATCGGCTGGCTCGCCCGTCTATTTCCAAATTCAAACGAAGAATGCTTTCACCTTCAGCGAATTTCGCAAATCCGTACCCTGATTATGTACCCGGAGCATGTTTCGGAGTTATGTTGTCTGGCCGTAGCGGGATGCCGAACTCGGCCGATCCCCGTCCATCCCACCATGACGATAACGCCAGCGAACATATTTCAAGTTCACTGGAAGGGTTTTACGTGCGTATGTTCCCTGCTGGTTTGATTTGTTAATAGACCTTCACGTCCACACCATAGAGCGCTCCGACGATAGCACCGCCAGCGCAGTCGATCTTGCCCGTACGGCTCGCAAAGCCGGGCTGGATGCTATCGCTCTCACCGACCACGATACATTCTGGCCGGATGATGAGGTCAAAAGAATCTCCGACGAAGCCGGAATTCTGGTTCTGGCCGGGGTGGAAATCAATACCGACGGCGGCCACGCGCTGGTGTTCGGGCTAAATGAATACATCTTCGGGATGCATCGCCCGGCGTTTCTACGTGAGCAGGTTGATCTGGTAAACGGCGCAATGCTGATGGCTCACCCGTACCGTCGATCGCTTCCCTTTGGCGTCGATCCCGGCACCCAGAGTTACGACGAGGCGTTGAAGCGGGCCATGAAGGGCGAGTTCGTGCGGGTGGTCGATGGCGCAGAGGTTATCAACGGAAGAGCAACCGAGGATCAAAACGAGTTCGCGCGCCTGCTGCTTGAAGCGGTCGGCACGCCGACACTGTCTAACAGCGACACTCACTCGGTCGAAGGCATTGGGTACGTAGCCACGGAGTTCGAACGCGAGATTACGGACGTTCCCGAGTTGATCGTGGAGTTGCAGACCGGGCGATTCCGCCCCTGGACTGCCCCCGGATGGGTTGCCACCGGCATGACTCCGGTGATACCCCCGAATCGGCCATAGCGACTCGGCCTAGCGCAACCCGGATAGTCGGGCCACAACCATCTCCAGCGCAACCCGGTCTCTGACCTTGCCTGATTTATAGCTAAGATCCGCCTCACTCAGACTGCGGTGCGCGTCCGCCAGATATTCGTGGCTGAAACGACCGGCTTGATCAAGCGTTTTCCGAAGGGCAAACGCCGCCCTCAACCCGATCCGATTACCGATCTCCTGTTGTTCCACTCCGCGTTCCCGAAGGTGTCTGGCGAGGATCAGCATCCGGGTCTGTCGAGTCAGCATCGAGAGGATGTACTGCACGCTCGCGCCGTCGTCCAGGAGGTGATAAAGCGCCTTCATCGCCATGCCTGGTCGTCGTTCCAGTATTGCGTCAACAGCTGCAAAGATGCTCTCCTCACGGGCGGGTGCGACCATCAGGGTCACATCTTCCAGCTGTATGACCCTGCCATCGGCATACAGAGAAAGCTTTCGTATTTCCTGGTCGAGCAATCTCAGATTGGGACCGATTAGATCGCCAAGAAGCGCCATCGCTGAGGGCGATGCCTGGACGCCCTCCGACATCACTCGCTGCCGTATCCAGTCCCCTATCGCGCGGCCACGCGGCGTACTGAATACGCTCATGTCCAACGGATCGGACGACTTCATCGCTCGTATCGCTCCCCCGTTGTCCTTTAGCTTTCCCGCCGGGCCAGGCGGGAACGTGTCTACAAACACCAGTTCCGTGCTGCCTGGAAGCCCGACAAGCAACTCGCCAAACTTATCCCATCCGGACGTCGACATCTGGGCGGACTCAGCGCCGCCGCGTCCACGGGTGGCGTTGGTGGTGTCCAGCCGTCTCAACAATCCCCGGACCAGCACAAGTCTACGATCGGCCAGGAACGGGACCGTGCGTGCCGCTGCCTCAACCTCGCCCGGCTTGAAGTTGCGGCCCTCAAACTCGACCGTGTTGGACTCAGCCGCGTCCTCGCCTAGCGACGCGCGAATCTGTCGCACCGATTCATCGATACCAAACTCATCATCGCCGTGAAATACGCGTATCAAATAGAAGGGTCTCGGGCTGAAATCTAAGTTTGTGAGCCGGAACGACTCTCGAAAAGCCCGGCGTTGTTACTAACCGGACGCGCTGTCAGATAAACTGGAGTCGACATTCCCGTACCGACCAAAATCGTTTCTAGCCAATCGTTCCCCATGCGCGTAATCCCACTACTACGATATCTCCCGCTCATCCTGCCTGCCATCCGACTGGCGTGGGGGCTGTTCCTGGACCGCCGCGTGGGAGCGCCGATAAAGTTACTGCCAATCCTGGCGGTCATCTACGTTCTATCGCCGCTGGACCTGCTCCCGGACATCATACCGGTGGTCGGCTGGATGGACGACCTGATTGTGGCGGGCGGCTTACTCATGTTGTTTTTCGCACTGGCGCCGCGCTGCGTGGTGCTGGAACGACTCCGAGGGGTAGGGATCAGCGACGAGCCGAAAAAGAAATCCGGGCAGACCGTGGACAGTACGTTCCGGTACACGAAAGATGACCGTACTGGATAGTCCTAGCCGTGAACGATTCTCTATCCTGTTTGAGTCGTCCATCAACCAGAAGCGCTCGTGTTCGCTCGATCACGAGCGCCCGCAATCGACATATTCAAAATAAAAGGGCCACTGGCCCCCTCCTGAAGAGGTAGTGCACGCGTAATGCGCATCGGGATCATCGGACTGCCGGCAAGCGGCAAGACAACGCTCTTTAACGCACTGACGCGCGGGCGAGCTGCGACCGGCTTCGCGGCAGGGCGTGGTGCCAACATCGGCGTCGCGCACGTGCCAGACACGCGACTCGACGCCATGACCGAGTTGTACAAGCCACAGCGCACCGTCCCGGCCGAGGTCACTTATGTGGACTTGCCGGGGCCCGCCGAGTTCGACGGGCCAAAGGGCGGCATGTTCGCAGGAGAGGCGCTCACTCAGTTACAGACGGTAGACGCCGTTCTTGTGGTGGTCCGCGCCTTTCAGGACGCATCTGTTCCGCACGTCAAAGGCGGGACCGACTGGAAGCGCGACGTGGACGACATCGGCTTCGACCTTCTGTTTGCCGACATCGCCCTGCTGGACAGGCGGATCGAACGACTCACGAAGGACATAAAGGGCGCAAGCCAGTCCGAAAGAACGCGCATAAATAGCGATATCGAATCCCTCCGCGGCCTTCAGAGTGAGCTTGAAGAAGGCACACCCCTTCGAGCCAAAGAGTTCACCGAGCAGGAACGTGGAGCAGTCCGTGATACCTTCCTGCTGTCCGCACTGCCCTTTTTGGTGGCGGTAAACATCGGAGAGGACGACATCCCGAACTCTGACGAAATCAGCTCCGGGGCGTCGGAGGCCGTCGGCGGCAAGCAGTCTGGTGCGGTCTCCGTCTGCGCTTCGCTTGAGGCAGAACTCTCAGGCATGGATGCCGCCGAGGAGGCCGATTTCCGAGAGTCGATGGAAGCCGGGGAGTCCGGCCTGTCTCGGATAATCAACCTGTCTTACGACGTTCTTGGCCTTATTTCTTTCCTGACGGTTGGCGAGGACGAGGTTCGAGCGTGGACCATCGAGCGAGACACACCGGCCGCCGTTGCCGCCGGGCGCATCCACTCGGATATCGAACGAGGCTTCATTCGCGGCGAGGTGGTCGCGTACGATGATCTTCTGGAATGCGGAAGTCAGGCAGAAGCGCGCACGCGCGGATTGCTTAGGTCTGAGGGACGCGAATACTTGATGCAGGATGGCGATACCGTCAACTTCCTGTTCTCTGTCTAACGGAAACACATACTGAACTACGGGGTAGGCTTCCCCGAAACTCGAATCCCAGAAATAATTGGGCACAAGAGAGATGAAACTACATGGCACCTGAAGAACTTGGACAGATCGAAAAACCTGACGCATCGGCCGTCATCGGCAAACGCAAGGTGTACTTCGTCAACATGATCTCGCCCATGCCCGGCGCGCCGGAGGGGTACACAAGCCGCCTCAAGAACTACTGGGCGGCAGTCGACGCCAACATCGGCCAATTGGAAGCGCGTGCGGGAATCGTCAACCGCATCTTCCACGAGGCCGTCTCCGTCTCCGGCGATCTGGGCCTGAATCTCGTCTCGCAGGTCAACCAGCCCGCGTGGTCGATGGTCAAAAGCCGTATGGACTCAGGCGCAACGCTAGAGGCCTTCGATAACGACGACCTTTTCTCTCAGATAATCGACTGGTCACGTTGTGCGCAGGTCGGGCTTACAAGCCAGGCTGTCGCCGATGTGATCCAGGAGAAGTACACCGAGGCGGCCGATGCTCGCTACAAACTGATGTCTGAGGTTATCGAAGACAAACTCGGTAATTCCGAGGCGGCGGTCGTAATCCTGTCGTCCGATCGCGGCGTTACGATGCCCCAGGACGCTGAACGATTTAACGTTATGCCGCCGGAGCTAGACGAACTGGTGCGCTGGACTCGTGAGGCCAACGAGGCGGCGATGGCGCAGCAGGCACAGGCCCAGCAAGCCGCAGCAGGTGGTGCAGGCGGCGGTGATCCTCATGCGGGCCACGCACACGCACAGCAACCTGAGGGCGAACCTGAGGACGGCGGGTCCGGGCTATGGACACCGGGATCCGTTTAGTTCAGGAAGGTTCTATACCCGGCAGTGAAGTGACCGGGTTATCCCTTTACGTCCACATCCCTTTCTGCGAAACGAAGTGCCATTACTGCGACTTCAATACCTACGCCGGTATCGAAGCGCTAATCCCCGGCTACCTGACGGCGCTTGAGACCGAAATTCGCTTCTGGGGTGAACGACTGGACAGACCCGCGGTTTCTACGATCTTCTTCGGCGGCGGAACTCCGTCGTATGTCCCGATCGAGGGCATCGAAGCGATATGCAGGTCCATTTTTGAGGCGTTTGACGTAGATGACGCCGCCGAGGTGACGCTTGAGTCGAATCCCGGCGACTATTCAAAACGCGATCTGACCCGGTATCTAGGGGCCGGGATCAACCGGTTGAGCATCGGCGTACAAAGTCTGGACGACGATCTACTGAAGTCGCTCAGCAGACGACACGATTCTGCGACCGCAATCGGGGCCTACAGATCAGCCCGCGACGCCGGGTTTGACGACATCAATCTGGACCTGATGTTCGGGCTTTCAAATCAGACAGAGGATCAGTGGCGGTCGACGCTGGATCGAACGATCGCACTCGAGCCCGATCATCTTTCGCTCTACGCACTGACGCTGGAGCCGGGCACGCCGCTTGATGCACTCGTGAACATCGGCGAGGTTGAGGAGCCAGACCCAGATCTAGCCGCCGACATGTACCTGTACTCAGAAAAGTCGCTGGCTCACGCAGGGTTCGACCATTACGAGATATCGAACTGGTCGCGCCCCGGTCGTGAGAGTAAGCACAATCTGGCGTACTGGCTGAACGTGCCCTACCTGGGCGTCGGTCCCGGTGCACACTCGTATCTGCCAAATCGACGATTCGCCGCGTTGCGGTCGCCGCGCCGATACGTGGACCTGCTTGGGGGCACCCTGCCCGCCGGTGATCCGGTGGACGCGCTGCTTTCTGTGGGCCTGCTTGAATCGGTCGATCCCGTCACGCCCGTTTCCGAGCTTGCGGACACGATGATGATGGGAATGCGCCTGTCACGCGGCATCGTCTCGGACGAGTTTGAAACACGGTTCGGGGCCTCTCTGCAGACGGTGTTCGGGCCAGTGATATCCGACCTGTCAGAGATGGGACTGCTGGTGAGCGATGAAACAGGAATACGCCTCAGCGAAAACGGCCATCTGCTCGGCAACGAAGTGTTCGAGAGATTCGTAACCGCATCGGCAAAAGTGGAGTTGCCCGACCGGTAGGGTCCCCCTCCTGAAGTTGGAGTGGGTTCGAGGGGTAGTCTGGCATCCACGCCCGGAGAGAGCAGCAACAACCTGCTGTCATCCTCAGCCCGAGGCGAATGATCTCCCGACTCGCACTCCGTCACGATTGGATGCGATTCTGACCAACGTCCATTAAGCCCAAACGCTAGGAACTGACGTCATCGCACTTCGCACCCTTCTAGAGCCTCAGGCTGGGTTAATCTGGGACCCAGTGCATCAGGGTTTTCCGTCGATTGCCGCCCTTCTCACACACTCTCGCCCAGCCCTACTCCCCGTTCGCCCAGGCCTTGATGATGTGGTGCGCTATCGCAATCGGGCCCGGGACCCGGACTCCGTCGCCTCCGGGGTCGACTGTTAGCGAGTATCCCGGTGCCGACGCCAGTTCCAGCGCCTCCAGCACTTCGTCTCGGCCTACCCACCTGACATCCGACATCTCTCTCGGGTCGATGTGGATATCAGTTGTTGTTGCCTGCGCAATACAACCGATCATCAACGACGACGGGAAGGGCCAGGGCTGTGACGAGTGGTATCGAACGTCGCCAACGCGGATACCTCCCTCTTCCCAGACCTCACGCCTCACGGCCTCTTCTATGGACTCACCCTGGTCGATGAATCCGGCCAGTGCAGAATAGAAACGACTTGTGCGTCGTGCACGCGTCTGCCCCAGCAAACAACGCTCACCGTCTGTAACCGCCATGATTGCGACAGGGTCCGTGCGCGGGAAGTGATGCGCGTCACACGCGTTACAAATACGCTCCTTCCCGCCCTTGGTGGGAAAAGTCGACTGACCGCAATTGGGGCAGAAACCGTGCCGCTGATGCCAGCCAATCACAGCGCGCGCATGGGCCAGCGTCCCGGACTCTTCACCGGGGATCTCGGAAGCCACGCCGCGTGCGTCCTGGAACGACGTGCCGTCGGGCAACCCCAACAACTCCGCCGGGTTTTCCTCGCCCGCTCCATCCACATCCGCTGCGACCTTGGTGCCGTTGGTCACATCGACGGCGAAGTGTGCGATCCCGTCACTTACTCCGAGGAGCACCGCAACTGCGTTCTCGGCGGCGTGCTCCATGATGGAGTTGTCCTGCCAGGCGAGCCGGGCCTGATCGCCCGTCGTCGCCAGCGGGTTGAGACGCCAGAAAGGAAGGATTTTAGACTCGGATTTTGCGAGGCTATCGGCTACCCACTGGTCGTCCCGTCGCTCTACGTCTGCTCGGTCGAGGGGATCGCCAGCGAATATGTGAGTGTATG
Source organism: Dehalococcoidia bacterium (assembly GCA_963582115.1). GTDB lineage: Bacteria > Chloroflexota > Dehalococcoidia > Lucifugimonadales > Lucifugimonadaceae. Next base: position 1,433 of record CAUZRH010000038.1, on the reverse strand, counting down.
CCAAGCGGGAATGCCTTCCTGTTAAATTCTGTGACCCCGGACGAGTTCGGAGTCAGTCAACGGCCTGCGATTGTACGACCGCTCCGGGGAAGGCGGGGGAGCATCACCAACCGATCGCCTTCCGATGGTGTGTTTGGAGTCAGACTCCCGTACTCCCTGTGTTATCGTCGCCTCCTCATACGCGCCCGCGAGTTGGCCGCGCCCGCGAGTTGGCGTATCAGCGCACCCTGAATCACCGACCCAGATACAAGATGGGGATACGCTCAGCCCTATGTTCGTGATCGGTACCGCCGGCCATGTGGACCACGGTAAATCGACCCTGATCGAAGCCTTGACCGGCATCGACCCCGACCGCTTGCGCGAAGAGAAATCGCGCGGAATGACCATCGAGCTCGGCTTCGCATGGGTCACACTTCCCGGCGGACGTGAGGTCAGCATCGTCGACGTGCCGGGACACGAGCGGTTCATCAAGACGATGCTCATGGGCGCGGGCGGCGTCGACCTGGCTCTACTGATCGTAGCCGCAGACGAGGGTGTGATGCCTCAGACCCGCGAGCACCTAGCGATCCTCGATCTGCTTGGCATTGAGCGCGGCATCGTGGCACTCACAAAAAGCGATCTGGTCGATACAGATTGGATCGAGCTGGTCACGCTGGATGTCGAGGAAACCCTAGTCGGAACGTCGCTGGAAGGCGCATCGGTCCTGCCCGTGTCTTCCATGACCGGTGACGGTCTGCCAGAGCTACTTCAGGCCATGGATACGGCGCTGGACAAAATGCCAGACAAGCGCGATCTGGGACGCCCACGCCTGCCCGTCGATAGGTCATTCACCATCTCCGGCTTCGGCACCGTGGTGACCGGGACGCTGGTCGATGGGACGCTAAGGGTCGGGCAAGAAGTGGAACTCCTTCCTGAAGGCGTTAAGTGCCGCATTCGCGGCCTCGAGACGCACCAGACTGCTGAAGAAGTTGCCTATCCCGGCACGCGAGTCGCGGTCAATCTCAGCGGCGTTTCGCACGACGAAGTGTCACGCGGGGATGTCGTAACAACGCCAGACTGGCTCTCCGCCGGAGACGCAATTGACGTATCACTCCGTTTGATCCCTGAAGCCCCACGGTCCATCAAACACAACGCAACCGTAACCTTCCACGTGGGAGCGGCCGAAACGCCGGCCCGCATACGGCTGCTGACCGTTGACGAAATGGCCCCAGGCGACACGAGCTGGGCGCAGATGAAACTCCAGGATTCGATGCCGGTAGTGAAGGATGACCTGTTCGTTATCCGTGACTCTAACTACACGCTCGGGGGGGGCGTTGTGATCGAAGCGCACGCCAAGCGGCATCGTCGAAATCATCAGCCAACTATCGACCGACTGGAGACGCTTCAACAGGGCTCCGAGTCCGACATCTTGCACAGCGCACTGGCGACGGTTG
>CAUZRH010000037.1:0-9373 GCA_963582115.1 Dehalococcoidia bacterium | reverse complement strand
GGTGAACCCGCCGGGGCCATCCAGATCAGCCATGGCGTGGACCTTGTCTATCTCACCCAGGAAGTAGGTAACGATCGACGTCACGTGATAGCCGTAGTCCAATATCGACTGCGCTGGACCGCCAAGCGCAAGGTCATCCCGCCAGGCTTGAGCAGCTGGGGGAGTGTCTATCCCGCCCTTGCCCTTGCCCCTCACCATCATCACCCGGATCGTCACAACATCCCCAATCTCGCCCGCCTCGATCATCGACTTCGCCCGCATGTACGGTACGTATGTCCGATAGTTCTCCACCACCCGGAATACCCGGTCGCTGGCTGCGGCTGCGGCGGCAATCGCACGCCCCTCATCCATCGAAATCGCCATAGGTTTCTGTAGCGAGACATGTTTGCCTGCGTCAAGCGCCTCAAGCGTTATCGGCAGGTGAAGGTGATGTGGCAGCAGAATTTCCACGGCATTGACGTTCGGGTCGGCCAGCATCTCTTTGTAGTCGGTGTACGCCTTCTGCGCCCCCCACTGCTCCTTGCGCGCCACCGCGACACCATCTGCCGGGTCTGCGATGGCGTATAGCTCGCCCGTCGTGTTGTCTCGGTACCCAAGCTCATGCAAGGCTGAGATCGTTCCCGCGCCGATGAACCCGACCTTTACCCGCCCGTTGCTCATTGAAACCTCCCGGAATCATAAAAAAACAGATTTACAAACCAGCGGTAGTTACTTCGCTGTGTTCTGATTCGCTCTTAATTGCGGCCAGCCAAAACGCCAGAACCGCCTTCGCTTCGGCTGCGTCCAAGTCCGGTGGCGTCCCTTCCAGACTTGCCAAATCCTATGTATTACCCAATCTCAGGTCTAGCCTTGATCGGTATACTGCGCAGATGTTCAGAACAATTGGCCACACATTCGACCTCATTAAAGTCAGCTGGAGCGTCCTGATGAAGGACAAAGAGTTGATTTTCTTCCCGATCATGGGCGGGGTAGGAGTCGTGGTCCTCCTCGGGGTTTTCATGGCCATCGCCAGCGTCACGGGTACGCTGGATCACCTTCAAGAGCCGAACCGGTTCAACCCGAACACCGGCCTTGAAGAAAGCACGATCGTTCCGGTGGACATAATCCTGGCCGGAACGGCCTTCTTTGCTGCTTATTTCATCGTGATCTTCTTCAACGCAGCGCTCGTTTCGGCCGCGCAGGAACGCCTGCGCGGAGGGGACCCGAACGTTGGATCCGGGTTGTCGCACGCGTTGAAGCACATCCATATGATATTCATCTGGTCCATCATCGCAGCCGTAGTGGCGCTGATTCTGATGTACCTGCGTAGTCGATCACGCGGAAACATAATGGGATCGATCGGCACCAGTTTGCTGTCGTCCGGTTGGGCGATGATCACGTTCTTTGTAATACCGATCCTCGTCACCGAAGGTGTCAATCCCATCACGGCGATGAAGCGATCTACGAGCCTGTTCACGGCCACTTGGGGTCGGCAGCTCACCTCAAACTTCGGTTTTGGGCTCATCTACATCGGTGTGATGCTCTTGGTCGGCCTTGTCACGGCGATCTTCAGCGCTATCAGTCCGATAATCGGAATCCCGATCGGTATCGTTGTCTTCGCCGTCGGAATCGGTGGTGTACAGGCGATGGAGGGCATCTTCAAAGCTGCCCTGTACGACTACGCACGTGGCGAGAAGCCGCTGATTTTCCAGGAAGCCGACCTCCGAACCGCATACGCTCCCCAGCCCGCTGCGGCCGGAGCGTAGTCCTCGAAATACCGGCCACTTTGGACAAGGCTCTCCGCTGAGGCTTTTCGCGCGCCATAATGGCGCAGCCAACAAGCGCTAACCATTCGGGAGAGAGCCATGCCTGACGCCAACTCCGACCTTGCCTGGACGCCTGCGTACAAACTGCGGGAGATGATTGCAGCACGTGAGGTGTCGCCGGTCGAGGTGACGCAGGCCGCACTGGACCGCGTCGACAAGTTCAACGGTCAGTTAAATGCGTACCTGGCCGTAATCCCGGAAGAGGCACTTGAGACCGCTCGTGCTGCCGAACAGGCGGTGATGGACGGCGATGAACTTGGCCCGCTTCACGGCGTTCCGACCTCCATCAAGGACCTTGAGCCGATGGAGGGCGTCAGATTTACGTCCGGATCGCTCATCTATAAGGACCGAATCGCCGACAACGACTCGCTTGCCGTAACGCGCATCAAGGATGCAGGCGGTGTGATCCTTGGCAAGACGAACACCTCTGAGTACGGCCACATCGGTACCAACGAAAACCGACTTGGAGATGACTGCCGGAACCCGTGGAATACCGAACGCACAAGCGGCGCGTCCAGCGGTGGCGCAGGCTCGTCTGTGGCGGCCGGCATCACGCCGATTGCGCAGGGGAGCGATGGCGCAGGCTCGATTCGTATTCCCGCCGGGCTGTGCGGCGTCTACGGCATCAAGGCGACGCAGGGCAGGGTGCCACGCTACTCGGCAGGCATCGATAGCTGGCACTGGTTCAACTACTCCAACGTCGGGCCGATCGCACGAGACGTTACTGATGCTGCGACGCTCCTGCAGGTGCTCGCCGGGCCGCACCCGAATGCCGAGCACCTGACCATTCAGGAAGACCCGCCGGACTACATCGCAGCGCTTGGCCGCGGCGTGAAGGGACTACGCATTGCGTACTCGCCCGACCTTGGTGGAGTGGCTGTCGACCCTGAGGTCCGTGAGGTCGTCGGGAAGGCAGCGCAGTCTTTTGAAGCGATGGGTGCTACTGTCGAAGAACCCGGCTTCAAGATCGACTCCCCCGAAGCGATGTTCGACTTGCTCATGACCATCTGGCGTTGCAAAACATTCTCGACTAATGGCCAGCTTTTAGAGCAACGTGAGCTTCTTACCGACTATCTCCGTGACGGCCTTGAGGGCGGCGAGAAGGTCACCGGTGAACAGCTCTGGGACGCTTACTCCCGCCTGGAGTATTACCGCCATTACGTTCAGGAGTTCTTTAAGGACTATGACCTGCTGCTCACGCCCACCCTGGCTACTCCGGCATTCAAAGTCGGCGAGCACCCGGACGTGATCGGCGGCCAGTCGGTGCCCGACAAGCTCTGGGGCTTCACGCCCTTCACCTACCCGTTCAACATGTGTGGAAATCCCGCCGGCACGGCTCCCGCAGGCTTCTCAAGCGATGGTCTGCCGATCGGACTTCACATTGTGGGTCGATGGGGTGATGAGGAGACGGTGCTTGCGGCATCGAAAGCGTTTGAGGACGCAAGCCCGTGGGCGGATAAGAAACCGGCGGGGTTTGAGTAAGGGCAAGGAAAGTCCCCTCTCCCAGCGGGAGAGGGCCAGGGTAAGGGAGAAGTTTCGTTCCTCCTACCCGGTCCTAAGTCGCAGCCGCGGGCCCTGGCGAGAGCGCTCAGGACACGGTCGCGTGTCAAATATAAGGGAGCAACAAGTGACCGAAGATCTCCACTACAAGACTATTGCGGAACTCGCCCCGCTCATTCGTGACGGCAAGTTGTCGTCCGTTGAGCTGACCGAGTCGCAACTGGCGCGTATCAAGCGGCTTGATGGCCGATTGAAGTCGTACGCAACCGTAATGGCCGACAGCGCTCGGGAACAAGCACGCACCGCTGACGCAGAGATCGCGTCCGGGAACTACCGAGGACCGCTCCACGGCATCCCTGTCGCTGTCAAAGACCTGTGCGCTACCGATGGCGTGCGCACGATGGGCGGAAGTGCAGTCTTTGCCGACAACGTCCCTGATTTCGACTCCACGGTTGTCGCACGATTCAACGACGCGGGTGCGGTGATGCTCGGCAAACTCAATCTCACTGAAGGCGCGATGGGCGGTTACAACCCGAAGCTGGACATCCCGGAGAACCCGTGGAAAGAAAGCTACTGGTCTGGCGCATCGTCCAGTGGGTCGGGCTGCGCGACCGCGGCCGGGCTGGCCTTTGGAACTCTTGGCAGCGATACCGGGGGATCGATTCGGCATCCTGCCGCGGTCTGCGGCACGGTCGGCCTCAAGCCGACGTGGGGGCGGGTAAGTCGTTACGGCGTGATGAACCTTGCTGAATCGCTTGACCACTTAGGCCCACTCACACGATCCGCAGCAGACGCCGGTTATGTACTACAGGCCATCGCCGGGCTTGATCCAAACGATCCCACAACGCTGCCGCAATCGGTCCCGGACCTGACCGCCACCCTGAATAGCGGTGTGAAGGGCCTGAAAATCGGCTTCGATGAGAACTACGCGAGCGAAGACATGGAACCGGATTTCGCCGCTGCCGTATTCGCCGGGGTGAAGGTCATGGAGAGTCTTGGCGCAGAGATCGTGCCTGTGAAGATGCCGGCACGACTTCGGGAATACATGAGCGCCTGGCCGATCATATGCTCGGCAGAGGCTGCGCATGCCCACGACACTACGTTCCCGTCACGATCAGACGAGTACGGCCCATTCTTCCGCCAGTGGCTCACCGACGGTACTTCGTACACAGCGGCCGAGTTGGCGCGTGCGGAGTTACTTCGGGCTGCATGCGTCGGTGAATTTCGGTTGACCATGCGCGGAATCGACCTTCTGGCTGGGCCATCAACCGCTCGTGCCGCCTACCCGGTAACGCCCGAAGAGATGTACGGGCCGCCGTCACCGGATCGCGATCCGTGGATGTCCCGTTTCACCGTGCCATCCGACTACGCCGGGCTGCCGACCATCTCGCTGCCCTGTGGCCTGAACGGCGAAGGGCTCCCGCTCAGCCTCCAGTTCGTTGGCCATCACCTGTCTGAGCAACTTCTCGTGCAGGCCGGACACGCCTTCGAGGGAGCAACCGACTTCCACAACCTGCATCCACCTGTTTAACGGCGATCTCCTTCCGACAGTTTCCGTCAGAGCAATCGACAATCAGGGGCAGCAAGTGACCGACGAACGCCACTACAAGACCATCGCCGAGCTTGGCCCTCTTGTCAGAGACGGCAAGGTGTCATCGGTCGAACTGACCGAGTCGCAACTGGCGCGTATTAACCAGCTTGACGGGCACCTGAAGTCGTACGCCACAGTGATGGCCGACAGCGCCCGGGAACAGGCCCGTGGCGCAGACGCAGAGATCGCAGCCGGGAACTATCGTGGCCCTCTTCACGGAATTCCGATTGCTGTCAAAGACCTCTGCTTCACCACCGGTGTACGCACGATGGGCGGGAGCGCCGTCTTTGCAGGCAACATCCCAGAATATGACTCCACTGTGGTCGCACGACTGAACGACGCCGGAGCGGTAATGCTCGGCAAGCTCAACCTCACCGAGGGTGCGATGGGTGGCTACAACCCGAAGCTGGATATTCCCGAAAATCCTTGGGCGGACGGCCACTGGGCCGGTCAGTCGTCCAGCGGTTCCGGCGCAGCGACGGCCGCCGGGCTGGCGTACGGCACGCTTGGCAGCGACACCGGTGGCTCCATCCGATACCCGGCGGCGGCATGTGGGACGGTCGGACTGAAACCGACATGGGGTCGGGTCAGCCGGTACGGCGTGATGAACCTTGCGGAGTCGCTCGACCACGTCGGCCCACTGACACGTTCATCTGCCGATGCCGGGATCATGCTGCAGGTCATCGCAGGTTTCGATCCCAACGACCCCACAACGCTTCCGCAGCCGGTCCCGGACATGACCGGAACGCTGGGAGTCGGAGTTAAAGGCGTCAAAATCGGTTTCGATGAAGCCTATGCCTCTGAAGACCTAGAACCTGAGATAGCGGCCTCCGTGCTTGAGGGCGTCAAGGTCATGGAAGGGCTCGGTGCAGAGATCGTCCCGGTCAAAATGCCGGCGCGCCTTCGTGAGTACCTGGAAGCGTGGCCCGTGATCTGTTCGGCTGAAGCTGCATCGGCCCATGCGGAGACATTTCCGTCACGTGCTAACGAATATGGCCCCTGGTTCCGTGGGTGGCTTTCAAACGGCGCTGCGCACACCGCCGCCGAGTACGCCGCCGCCAATGTCCTGAGGGCGGCATGTGTCGGCGATCTCCGGGTTACGATGCGCGGTATCGACCTGCTAGCTTGTCCGTCCACGCACCGCACTCCCTACCCGATTACGCATGAAGAGCTATACGGACCGATCCCGCCAAGCAGGGTCCCGTGGCAGTCACGCTTCACCGCGCCGACCGACTACGCAGGGTTGCCGACTCTCTCGCTGCCGTCCGGTCTGAACAGCAAAAACCTGCCCCTCAGCCTCCAATTCGTCGGCCACCACCTGTCTGAACAACTATTGATTCAGGCGGGACACGCCTTTGAACAGGCGACCGACTTCCACAACATGCACCCGCAGGATTAGGCATCCACCCATGTGACCGCGATCCCCTCTCCCACGGGAGAAGGTTAGGAGCCTGCCCTTCCGGGAAAGGGTGAGGGAGAAGTTGCTTGGGCCATCACGTTTTCGGACTCACCCGTACTTCGATTACCTCGGTACGGGTGCACTGCATTCAGCGAGGGACAACGTTGTAGGTCTGGTCGGATCGCGACTAAAAACCGTGACGTCATGCTGGCTGGAGGATTGCCGTCCCCAAACACCGTAGGGGCGGCTGACCATCCGCCCTTCGCCCCTTTTCCAATAATGTTAAACGCGAAGATCCATTTCGCATGCTTCCAATCCCGAGGGCGGGTGGCCAGCTAGTTCAGCGTCTTCAAATAAGCGATCAGGTCGTCGACATCGTGCTGTGGCAGTCGACTGAAGGTCTTCGGCATGAGGTTACTGAACCCGTCGACCACAAACGTCCCTGGCTCCCGAATCGACTGCTCGATGTACTCGTCGATACCAAGCCCCTGAACCCGCGCCGCAGCAGTGACGCCGATCCCCGCCATTCCCGGGCCGGTCCCGCTCTGATCACCGGTCGAGTGACACGCGGAACAGCTCTCGCTCTTGAACAATCGCTCGCCGTTTGAGATATCGGCCACATGCGGCGGCAACGACGGATCACGGGTCGGGGCGACGCCACTACCGGCACCACACGCAGCGCTGAGGAGCATGACCCCGGTTGCGAGGGCGATTATTCGGTTTCGGCCAAAGTACCTGAACACAGAAACTCCCGGAATGGGTGTAGTAACGGTTGTCGATCGTCGAGTCGTGCGTCGCATCGTCGGAGTATTGTGAATGTCGAGCGAACTGCAACGCCTCTCACCAATCAGGTTACGAAACGATACGTCATGTCGGATGACAATCGATTCCACAGCTGGGCGACCAACGACAGGCCACGAACAACATTAGCCAGGCACTGAAAATGGACGCCTCAGAGACCGAACAAAATAGCACAGGCTCGGTTCAGGACAACGCCTCCGGTTCACTCGACGCGCCGGTATTAGTTCCCGAGCGCCGTGTTGGGCCGCTGGAAGTGCTTCGAATATCCGACTTCAGGTGGATGGCGTTCGCCAGCGTATTCATGGTGTTCGGGTTCGAGGCGCGAGCGGCCGCCCAATCTTGGCTCTCGTACGAACTGACAGGCTCACAGGCCTGGGTTGGCCTGGTCAACGGCGTCCCGGCCATCGCAGTAATCGCACTGTCGCTGGTAGGAGGCCTCGCCGCGGACAGGTTTCCGAAGCGAGACATTCTTCTTGTAGTCAGGGCGTCGATCGTTGCGATGTCGTTCTTGACCGGCTATCTCATCACCGTAGACCTGATCACGGTATGGATACTGCTGGGACTGGCACTGGCGCAGGGCAGTGTCGTTGCGTTCGGCATGCCAGCCAACCAGAGCTTTGTGGTGGAGCTGGTTGGTCGGGGCAAACTGATGAGCGCCACCTCCCTGATGCAGTCCACCGGTATGATCGGCATGGTGCTTGGACCTGCGGTAGCCGGGGTGTTGATCGGCATATCCGGGGCGGCCTCGGTCTATTACCTGGTTGGGATACTCGGCATAGTCGGTCTCGGCATGCTTCTACTGGTGAAAAACCGGAGCGTCCATCGAGGTGATGAATCCAAATCGGGCTGGCAGGACATCAAAGACGGATTGAACTTCGTCCGGAATCATCCCGTTATCAGGATATTGATGACCCTGAACCTGCTAGCGCTGTTTGCCGGGTTCATCATCCCTCTGATTCCCGTGTACGCCGCAGATGTGTTTGACGTGGGGGGCGGAGGTTTTGGTGTGATGATGGCCGCATTCGGCGTCGGCGGCACCTTAGGGACCCTTGTTCTGGTCTTAGGCGGCGATAGCAGCCGAAAAGGCCTGCTGATGGTCGTGTCCGGGGGGGTGTTCGGTGCGTGCATGATTCTGTTTGCGTTCTCACGCGAGTACTACCTGTCGTTGTTTTTTCTGGGGCTTATGGGCGGGTTTGGCATGGCGTACGTGATAACCATCAACGTCCTGGTCCAGACGCACACGCCGGACGAGATGCGTGGACGGGTGATGAGCTTGTTCGGTATCACCATGCAACTCTTTGCTCTGGGCTTCCTGTTTGGCGGCGTAATAGCACAGGCGACAAGCAACGAAGTTGCCCTGGTCGTGGGTGGGATCGGCACGGCCATACCGCCGGTCGGCGCTTACCTGTTCTCCGGAAAACTGCGCCGGGTGTCTTGAACACCCTTGAACGATCTGGAATGACCGGTCTATGAGGGCATCAGATATGGTGAGGCGGCTTTATGTCTGAGTCACCCATCACAATTCTCCAGAGCCTGATCAGGTTCGACACCACGAACCCGCCTGGCAACGAGCGCGCCTGTGTCGAGTACCTGGAACAGCTTTTTGCTGGTCACGGATTTGAGACAAAGATTCTCGCCAGTGACCCGGAGCGGCCCAACCTTGTCGCCCGTCTTCCCGGTGGCGGCAGGGAGCCACTCCTCCTGTACGGCCACGTCGATGTAGTTCCGACCCACGGACAGCAGTGGGATCATCCGCCGTTCTCTGGCGATATTGCAGACGGTTTTGTATGGGGCCGTGGCGCTATCGATATGAAGGGCGGACTGGCGATGATGGCCGATGCCCTTATTCGTTACAAAGACTCTGGCAACACTCCGCCAGGCGACCTGATTTTTACCGCCGTATCTGATGAGGAACTGGGTGGCGACGTCGGGGCACGGTTCCTGGTCGAGGAGCATCCGGACGAGTTTGACGGCGTGAGGTACGCGATAGGCGAAGTAGGTGGATTCGCAACCGATGTTTCAGGCCTTCGTGTGTATCCAATCATGATCGGCGAGAAACAGTCATGCCTCTTAACTCTTACCTTCAGAGGACCGTCCGGGCATGGATCGTTTGCCCGCCGGGGCGGAGCGATGGCGCAGATGGCGGAAGCGGTGCGCCGGATCGAGTCGAATCGTCTACCCGTCCACATCACTCCCGCCACAAGGCAGTCTTTGTCCGCTCTCGCCGATGCGCTGCCGTTCCCGAATAGCCTCTTTATAAAGCTACTTCTCCGGCCG
>CAUZRH010000036.1:0-9440 GCA_963582115.1 Dehalococcoidia bacterium | reverse complement strand
GGGCGCGCTGCTAGAATGACCGCCGGTTCTCGTTGCGTTCTTGCTGCAACTATCAACTGTTTTTAAGGGTAACTCCTGAAAACGGGTACGAACTCACCGACGAAATACGAATACACGAGATTCTGGTCGACTCTTGTTGCCAGCACTCTCCAAACAGGGCATATCTCAAGTCCAGATATCCAGATAAAGGAAAGCGAATGATTCGCGTCGATCTCCGCAGCGACACCGTGAGCCACCCCAGTCCTGAAATGCGAAAGGCCATGTACGAGGCCGAGCTGGGCGATGACGTGTACGGTGATGATCCCACCACAAATGCGTTGGAAGAACGTGCGGCAGAGATGCTCGGCAAAGAGGCGGCGGTAATCGTCAGCTCCGGCACCCAGGCCAACCTGGTGGCCCTTCTGGCGCAGGCTGGCCGAGGCGACACTGTGCTTGTGGGTAACAAGAGCCACATTCTCAACGCGGAAGCCGGTGGTGCGTCTGCGTTGGGTGGGATCGTCTTGATTCCGCTGGCTGCCAATGAGCGCGGCACGTTGGACCCGGCCGATATCCTCTCCGCCGCCGCGCCCCGGGACCACCACAAGGCTCCGGTAAGCCTGCTCTGTGTTGAGAACACGCAGAACATGGCCGGTGGGACTGCGCTATCTCGTTTGGAGGTCAAAGTAATGGCCGACGCCGGTCGGGAGCATGGTCTTCGGGTGCACATGGACGGGGCTCGACTTTTTAACGCAGCGGTCGCACTGGAGACTCCAGCGTCTGAACTAGCAGCGGACTCAGATACGGTTGGCTTCTGCCTTTCCAAAGGGCTGGCCTGCCCAATCGGCTCGGTACTTTGCGGCGATGCCGATGTTATTGAAGAAGCTCGACGCTGGCGCAAGATGCTTGGCGGAGCGATGCGGCAGGTTGGTGTTATTGCCGCTGCCGGTGTTGTTGCGTTGGACACGATGATCGACCGCATGGCAGAGGACCACGCCAACGCACGGAAGTTGGGTACTGCGCTGGCCGGGATGCCCGGGATTGAGATCGACCTGGACGCACTTGAGACCAATATCGTTCGATTCGGGGTTCCGGACCAAAAAGGCAACGAGATCGCAGCCCGTCTCAAAGAAGAGGGCGTGATCATCAACGGCGGAGACTCTGATCTCCGTTTTGTGCCCCACTACGGCATCGATAGTGAAGACATCGATATCGCCATCGTTGCTATGGACAAGATCATGGCGGAGGTCGCTGGTTAGCTATGGCAATTTACAAGGGGACAATCGGGATACTCACCGGCGGCGGAGACGTTCCCGGACTTAATCCAGCCATCCGGGCGGTAACGATACGCGCCATAGGCGAGGGCTATCGCGTTATGGGCCTGCGTCGTGGTTGGGCCGGATTGGTCGACATGATCCCCGATGAGGATGCGGACAACAGCATCAACTTCCAGCCGCTTGGAGAAGAAGACGTCAACAGGACCGGGCGCACCGGGGGTACCTTCCTGCACTCGTCGCGCACACGCCCCAGTCACCTTCCAAAGGACGCTGTACCTCAGCACCTCAGCGACCGGTATACGGACGATATCAACGACCTCACACCCACGGTTATGGAAAACCTTGAGTGGCTTGGGATCGACTATCTGATCCCCATCGGTGGCGATGACACGCTAAGTTACGCGTATCACCTGCATACCGAGGGCGTTAAGGTCGTGGCGATCCCAAAGACGATGGATAACGACGTACCGGGGACCGACTACTGCATCGGCTTCGGAACATGCGTTACGCGCACCATCGAGATGTCCAACGCTCTCCGTAGCACGGCCGGATCGCATGAACGCATCATGGTGATAGAGGTGTTTGGCAGGTATGCCGGATTTACGGCGTTGCTGCCGACAATGGCCGGGGCCGCCGACCGCTGTGTGATTCCGGAGCAAGAGTTCGATGTTGCGAGACTGACGGAACTCCTTGTCTCAGACCGTGACCGAAATCCGAGCAGATACTCGGTGGTACTGGTGTCGGAAGGCGCCACGATGTCCGGAGAGAGAACCTTTGAGAGCGAGGGCACGGATCAGTACGGCCATCGCAAACTTGGAGGAATAGGCGAGCAGGTGGCGGCGCAGATCGCAGAGCTTTCTCCGCAGTACAACAACGGTGTGGCCGTCAACGTGACCAGCCAGAACCTTGGCTACATGGTCCGCTCCGGCGTTCCAGATTCGCTCGATTCAATTGCACCTATGGCGTTCGGGAACCTGGCACTTGACCTTGTGCTTAAGGGAGTCACCGGAAAACTCGTAGGCGCACGAAACGGCGTTTACGACAGCGTTTCGCTTGACGTGCTTCACGGCCCCCACAAGATCGTGGACGTAAACAAGTACTACAACGCTGATCGATTGCGCCCTAACTACGAGACCTTCGACGGCAACCCGCTGTTTTTGTCATAAGGGTGAATTGAACCGGGGGCGTAGCGCAGCCCCCTCTGCAGTCTGTAATTGGCCCAGAAGCGTTTACCCCCGGAAGGACTTCAACATGTCAGTGAACAGAGTGGCCGATCAGGAAGTTGTTGAACTGCTGCCCGGTGTGACCGGCCGCGCTCTTGCGAACAGGGCGAGCGGGCCCGAGATGCTCACCATCACCGAGGCGACTATGGAACCCGGCGTCGCCATCCCGTATCACCGGCATCCCAACGCCGAGGAGACGATGTTTATTGTCGAGGGCCGCGCCGAGATGGTGGTCGATGGCAAGCGATTTCTCGCCGGGCCGGGTGATGCCGTGCTGGCGCCACGAGGTCTCGGACATGCGGTCCGGAATAGCGGCGAAATCCCGCTGAAGTTCATCGCTATATTTCCGATCTCGGACCGTGAAATGGAACCGATGGATCTTCCGTCGAATCTTGTGGATGCGCAGGTTCCCACGATGACGTTACGCTCTGAAGCAGAGCCCGTGGAGTTCCGACCGGGGGTGTTGCGCTACGAGTTGGTCGGCGACTTCACCGGTGCTGAGTCGACCTACGCCAGTGAGTTGGTGTTCTCGCCAGATTCCTGGACGCCGACGCACTATCACCCGGCGCATGAAGAGGGCATATACGTCTTTTCGGGCGAGATATCAGCAGCGTTCGGGCAGGACGAGATTTTGCTTCAAGCAGGGGACATCTTCGTCCCGCCGCCGGGTGTCCGCCACGGAAACCGCAATCGATCGTCCGCCGATGCGCGGGTACTTGCGATCCACCCCGTCTTGAACCCGCCGCCACGGGTGGACGTGGATTAAGAGCGTTGTACGCCCTGGTCCTTCCGAGAGCCCAAGGACGCGGTCTAGCTCGGTTTGCTCAGTACGCGTATTTTCAAGCGAGACTGAGATGGACATGGCGCGCTAGTGAACTGCTCGGCTGCGCCCTCTCCCGGTTGGTAGAGGGCGTAACCCTGTTATCTCAACATCTAATTGTCATATTGAGCCGGTGCGAAGGATCTCATGACTGGCACTCCATCAGAGTTATTAACGTCAGCAAGCCCGTTGCCACGAACCACTCTGTTCGCTGGGAAACGAAGCCTTCTATCGCCTGACTAGCCCTCGTCTACAGGCGGCGGGCCATATCGGCCGTCTTTCCAGAGGTGACGTAATCGGTCGCTGATGCGGGGTTCGAAGCCCTGGTTGCCGGGTTCGTAGTAGCGATGGCCCCGTATGTTTTCCGGCAGGTTATCCATCGCAGCGAAGTTGTCATCGAAGTCGTGCGAGTACTTGTAACCCTCGCCGTGGCCCATGTCCTTCATGAGCTTAGTCGGAGCGTTTCTGAGGTGCATCGGGACCGGGTCGCTTCGGGTGTCTCGGACATCGGCCAGTGCCTTGTTGATGGCCATGTATGCGGAGTTACTCTTGGGTGCACTGGCTAGATAGACCGTCGCCTGAGCAAGGATGATACGTGCCTCTGGCATGCCGATCAGGTGAACCGCCTGCTGAGCTGATACGGCAACGCGAAGCGCCTGTGGGTCAGCGAGACCGACATCCTCGGAAGCCGAAATCACCAGCCGTCGTGCGATGAACATCAGGTCTTCACCGGCGTCCAGCATCCGGGCCAGCCAGTAGATCGCCGCGTCAGGGTCTGAGCCACGTATCGTCTTGATGAAAGCCGAGATCGTGTCGTAATGCAGGTCGCCGGTCTTGTCGTATCGCGACTGCTGCTGGACCGCGTTTTCCACCGTCTCGATCGTCACCAACCGTGCGCCGTCTTCGCCTGGTTCCGTCGAGGCCACCGCCAACTCTAACGAATCTAGCCCGTGACGTGCATCACCGTTCGCCACCCGGATCAAAAGCGCACGCGCCTCGTCTGTAAGCGAGGGTTCCGGTTCACTCCCACGGAGTTCTGGTTCCGCTAAGGCGCGATCGATCAGCACCGAAATATCTTCGTCGGACAGAGACTCTAGCCGGAACACACGCGCCCGGGACAGGAGTGGACCAATTACTTCAAATGACGGGTTCTCCGTGGTCGCGCCGATGAGCGTTATCGTGCCCTCTTCAACGTCCGGAAGCAGGGCGTCCTGCTGGGACTTGTTGAAGCGATGGATCTCGTCGACGAAGACAATGGTCGGTCGACCCTCCATCCCCAGCCGTTCGCGCGCTGATTGCACCGCCGAACGTATGTCCCTGACCCCGGCGTTGACTGCGCTGATGGTCTCGAAATAGGACTGAGTGGCGGATGCAATGACCCGGGCTATGGTCGTCTTGCCGGTGCCGGGCGGTCCCCAGAGGATTAACGAACGGATTCGGTCTTCTTCGATCGCACGCCGGAGCACCTTGCCCTCGCCGAGGATGTGGGTCTGCCCCATGATCTGCTCAATAGTCTCAGGGCGCATTCGCGCCGAAAGCGGAGCGGACCGCCGGGCGATCTCATTGCGTCTGTGGTCGAAAAGGGTCATTGGAATCCCCCACAGGGGGTAATTTGGAGGCAGCGGAAGACTGACCGCTGTTGACGGGTATCCTAGCTCACCTTATTCCGGCCTTGGACTAATCTATGAACCGAAACTAAGTCCAGATAAGCGCCCCGACAGGGGCTAGCGCTGGCCGTCTGGAGGCGGGAGAGGCGCTGCGTTGTGCGAGTTCTTGCGGGTAGCATACCGGTCGCCGGTCAATAGCTCAGCAATCGTGACCCCATCTCCGCCCATTCCGTACCCGGCGGGATACGACTTGTCGACGAGATAGTGCCCCTTCAGGAAATCTCGCACGGCCTCCTTGAGTCGGCCAGATCCGTGACCGTGCACGGCGTGAACTACGGGCGAGTTAGCCGCAAAACAGATCTGAAGATGCCTGTCTAGGGCGACGATGGCGTCACGCACAAACAGACCGTGAAGGTCGATTTTGAAATCGACATAGGCCGCTGCGAATCCCGGCGTAGGAGCCGGAGGGTTGCGGACCTTCTTGCGCTTGCGTGCGGGAGACATTGGTTATCCCGTCGCCGTCTTGAAGAGGCGCCATGCGCTGGAACTCAGGCCGTGCAGTTCGACCTCTCCGGCGTTGGGGGCAGAAAACCGGAACGTTACCGTTCGGTCAGGGTTAACGACGGGCGAGACCACATAGGTTCTATCTCCGGGAAAATTGGTCGCGTGCCTCGCGGTCGTCAACGGCTGCCTCCCTGTGATCCCTTAGCCCTTCAGCGCGGACTTCACTGCTTCAATAACGATAGACGACTGGTCCTCGGAAACCGTCCGTGGATCCAGCACTACATCCTGATCCTCGATACGCGCTATCACCGGTGTTGGCCCTGACCGAAGCCTACGGGCGAATGCATCTGGAGAGTCCGGAGGCGTCACAGAAAGAAGGATAGTAGGAAGCGTCTCGCCGGGCAGGCTACCACCGCCAACGGTCGATAGACCTTCACGCAATCGCACGGCGGATGAGTCGATTGCCTTCATCCAGCCCTGAGCGGTTTTGCTAATGGCGTCCTGCGACATAGAAATCATGCGCCATACAGGAATCTCCTCGTGGGCCTTCCCCTTGAGGAAGGAGGTCAGGGTCGCAGAGAGCGCCGCCAACCCCATCTTGTCGATCCGTACAGCGCGCGCCAGCGGATGTCGTCCCAATCGTTCGACCCACTCCGCTTTACCCGCCACGATCCCGGCCTGTGGCCCGCCTATTAGCTTGTCTCCAGAGAAAAACGAAAGTTCGACACCGGCGTTGACACTCTGCTGCACCGTCGGCTCCGTCGAGAGGCCGTACTGGGTCGTGTCCAGTAAACATCCGCTTCCCAGATCGTTCAGCACGGGTACGCCGCGTTCCCGTCCCAGCGTCACAAGATCGGTCAACTCCGCTTCATGTGTGAACCCTATGACGCGAAAATTGCTCGGGTGGACCTTGAGGATCGCCGCCGTGTTCTCGTTTATTTCCGCCGCGTAATCACGGACATATGTGCGGTTCGTGGTGCCGACCTCCACCAGCGTGGCCCCTGACTGCTTTAGCACGTCCGGGATGCGGAACCCGCCTCCTATCTCGACGCCCTCTCCACGAGAGACGATGACCTCTCCCCCAGGAATCGGGCTGGCCGGTCCGGCTACTGCGCTGAGGCCCAGCATGATGGCGGACGCGTTGTTGTTAACGACTAGGCCTGTCTCGGCGCCGGTCACTTCAGATAACAGCCTGCCGATGTGCGCCTGCCTGGAACCTCGGGCTCCGGCATTTACGTCAAACTCAAGGTCGCTGTATCCCCCGGCGGCGGCGTTGACCGCGGCCATAGCGGCTTCGCTCAGAGGTGCGCGTCCGAGGTTTGTGTGGATTACGACGCCGGTGGCGTTCACCAAAAGACGAGGCCACGGTGCCCACTCTTCTTTAGCTCGGGCAACTATGTCGGCCGCAAGTTGACCGACCCCGGGTGCATCACCCCCGTCACGGATCGACTGACGGATTGCGTCTAGCTGCTGTCTGGCGAGGCTAACGACGGCGGCATGTGAGTACGCCCCCGCCAGTCCGGCGAGTCCTGGCTCCTGAAGGAGTTGCTCGACGCTTGGAAGTGATCTGAACTGTGTATTTATATGATCGTTTGTCATCTATGCTCGCCTGGGTCGGTGTCGCCTGTGATGGCGATGTTCCGGCGTAACTACTTTGGAGACCTATGCCGCACTATAATAGGCGGCTGTTAAGTTCCGGAGACTGATCTCAATCGTGAAAATCACGCTACCGTGTTAATTATCGGCCTGACCGGCGGCATTGGGTCGGGGAAAAGTGAAGCCTCCGGAATCCTGCGAGAGCTTGGCGCACTGGTAATTGATGCCGATATTGTGGGACATGAAACGTACAAAAGTGGGGAACCCACATTCGGGGAGGTAGTCGAAGCCTTCGGAGTCGGGATTATCGGCTCAGATGGTGAAATCGACCGCAGGGAACTCGGGACGATCGTCTTTGGCGATCCCGACAAACTGAAGCTATTGACCGACATCGTGTGGCCAAGAATTAGTGAAGCCCTTGGAAACCGGATTGCCGAGGAACGTGAAAACGGAGACACGGCGGTGCTGGTGGTTGAGGCGGCGGTTCTGTTCGAAGCCGGCTGGGAAAACCTTTTCGACGAAATATGGGTTGTCACGGCCCCGGAAGAAGATGTCCTGGATCGACTGGAACGCCAGCGAAACCAGAGACCGGAACAGACGCGCGCTCGTGTGCGTGCACAGATGACAAATGAAGAACGTGAACGACGGGCCGACGTGATGGTCCGAAATGACGAAGACCGTGCGGCGCTTGCCGTTACTGTCAAAAAACTGTGGACTGATAGGACCCAGTAGGGTCCCAGGGAAGGCACAACGGGTAATGACGACAACCGAGTACCGGGAATATCGCGTTGAAGAGTACACAGTCCAGGAGGAGCCGTTTTACGCTCCTACCTCCGACGAAATTGAGATCTTCACCGCCGCGTATGAGCAAAGGCTCCCGATCCTTCTAAAGGGTCCGACGGGCGTCGGGAAGACCCGATTTGTGGAATACATGGCCTGGCGTCTCAGCCAGCCACTCAGCGTCGTACAGGACGGCACCAAGGCGCCGGCAGAGAACGGCAATGGCGCGATCCCGCTGGTCACCGTGGCCTGTCACGAAGACATGACGGCGAGCGACCTTATCGGCCGTTACCTCCTGGACGCCGACGGCACACGCTGGGTCGATGGCCCGCTGACACGCGCCGTAAAAGCTGGCGGCATCTGCTACCTGGACGAGATCGTTGAGGCCCGCAAGGATACGACGGTCATCATCCACCCGCTCACCGACCACCGTCGCATGCTCACGATCGACAAGCTGGGACAGGTCGTAGAGGCCGCAGAAGGTTTCCTGATGGTTGTGTCTTACAACCCGGGTTACCAGAACGCCCTTAAGGACCTGAAGCACAGCACCCGGCAACGGTTTGTCGCACTTGAGTTCGATTTCCCGAGGCCTGAGGTCGAGATGCAGATCATCCAGCACGAGGCCGGAGTTGAAATCGAACTTGCCGAACAGCTTGCGAAGCTGGGCGACAAGATCCGAAACCTGCGGGACCACGGTCTGGCAGAAGGCTCCAGTACACGAGTGCTGATCTACGCCGCACGACTGATCAAGCAGGGTGTCGCACCGCGACGGGCCTGCCAGGTAGCCGTAACGTGGGGCATCACGGACGATGCGCAGATGCAGCGCAGCGTCGATGAGGTCGTCACGACGATCTTCGCCTGATGAGCAATGGCCAGGGCGTGGCCGGGTCCCCGGGATCTCCGGCCCCGTCCCGTGACCGCATCGAACACGCATTGCGTGGAAGAGGCGGAGGCGGCGAGAACGGAATAAAAGGTCGCCCCGCGGCCGTTCTGGTGCCGTTCTGTCTGGCCAACGACGAACTGTCTGTGCTCTTCATACGCAGATCCATGAACCTGCACAATCACCCGGGACAGATGGCTTTTCCGGGTGGTGCGGTCGACGCCGAGGACAGGGATATTGCCGCAACCGCGGTCAGGGAAACGGTAGAAGAGATAGGCGTATCGGAGTCAGAGGTAGAAGTCTGGGGAACACTTGACCCGCTTCTAACGATCTCAGACTTTGCGCTAAGCCCGTTCACCGGGTGGTTAGCACGCTCAAGTGATCTGAAGTTCAACGAGCGGGAGGTGAGTGAAGTGATCACCGTACCGGTCGCAGCGTTAATGGATGGTTCGTGCGATCGGGATGAGACCCGAGGGTACGAATCTGGATTCGTGACACGACCAACGTACGCTTACAATGGCGCCGTTATCTGGGGATCCACCGGACAGATAGTTTCACAGCTAATTGATTGCCTCAGGCAAGCCTGATCTTATTGGCCGTTTCGGCCAGGAATGAGACACCTTGACCACAAACGATTCACAGCAGACGGGTGACTTCGGTCCGGAGATGGCAAACATCGAGAAAGAACTCGAGCGTTTTCCAAGTGCCGTAACTGAGAAGTACGCCCTGGCAAAGTCTGAACTTGAGAGTCGGCTCCGCCCGCAAGACCTGTTGGAC
>CAUZRH010000035.1:0-9811 GCA_963582115.1 Dehalococcoidia bacterium | reverse complement strand
CGCTGACGGCTGTCTCTCATGTCCATGCGCCTTCCACCGGTTAACTTAGTAGTTACACCGATTCGACGCCTGTCCGGCTAAGACTGAGGCGACGACGCTCGGTGACGATTTTTCGTTAATAAGTTCGGGGATCACGACGTGACCGCAGTAATTGTTCAGAATAAAAGTCGAACGATGGTTGCCGTACCTGACAGCACGGGGACAACGGTCAGCATAGAACCAGGCCAGTACGGCATTGTTCGCCTAGACGGTGCACACTCGGACGGGCTCGTATGGAGCCTGGTCGCACGTGGAGTAATCTCCACATCACCCGCCCGCCGGGCCGCCTGCCCCCTGCTTCTGTAAGTCAAAACGTCTAAAGCGCCCAGATTTGCAAAAATCTGCGGACGCGTAAAAAACCAGAGATCCGTGCATGCCACGGATCTTTTCGCTTCCATGGCCCTCTGGTTGATAACAGGACCGCAGGTTGGCAACCGGGCTACAGGAAACCGCACAGAACAGGGACATGGCGGCACTCTGAGAGTCTTGCCAGACTGTATGCTCCTCGTCATCCACGATGACATTCCGATCTCAGAGGAGCATCCCATGGAGTCCGGGCACGCAAACGGCGAGAGCGGGTACAACTACTTCCAGCCTTCGATGCGCTACAACCACTGCTATGGATGCGGCACAAACAACTCGAATGGCCTGAGGATCAACAGCAGATGGGACTCGTCAGACCCATCTGTCTCCATTTGCGAGTTCACCCCTGCGGCACACCACTGCGCAGGCCCGCCCGACATAGTGAACGGCGGAATAATCGCATCGTTGATCGATTGCCATGCTATTTGTAGCGCTGCGGCAGATGGCTACCGTCGTGCGGGCAGGGAGATCGATGACGATGCCGGAGAGCCGATCATTTACGCCACGGGATCACTGCAGGTTAGCTACAAAGCGCCCAGTCGACTCGACGGCGTACTCACCGTTCGCGCCAGGATCGTCGATACAGCTGACCGTCGCACGAAGTTTGAGGTGACGGTCCAAGACGGATCAGGCCAGGTCACCGCTGAAGGTCAGGTAACGGCCGTACAGGTTCCGGGCGCGCAGTGGGCCAACCCGGACGGAATCTTCCTCAACGACTAGCCCCAGTGAGAAGTCACCACGGGCATCAAGCTGCTACGCAGCGTTCTCTACCGAGGTCGACGATTTCTAAACAATCGGAGCATCGTCGGCGTCGGCACTGTGGGTATTGTTGCCCACGAACTCGCTGATATGGCTATCTGCGTACTCTTCGTCAAAGTCAGCCGTGCCGTCTTCGAACGACTGCAAGAGCCGTATGATTATCGGGTCAACCCATGGAATACCACGGCCAGATGACTCAAGGGTCATCTCGACGGCAGGCTCCGGATCCCCGGTGTCTGCAAAAGCGATCACGACATCGGAAGTCGGCAGGCCAAACACATGCGGAGGTCGATTAACCAAATCAATCTCGGCCGAAATCGCCATATCCGGCTCGTACTCCAACCACCTGACCAGTGGAGCGCGCCATTCAGCTGGCCCAACAAGGGCCACGGATATGCCGGGCTTCGGAGACGGCGGCGCTTTGATGGCCAGTTCCCCGGAAGTGGCCATGGCAGTAGTTGTGGCCGGCGCGATCACGATCTTCCGTGTCTTGGGTGCGGTCTCTGGCCGCTGCGATGAAACACGGCTACGCGGTCGCCGTACCCTGCGCCGAATCCTTCTCATTAAGTGAATGCTCCCCTTGATGATTGACTCGCCATGCTCGGGCACTTTCCCACAACCCTCTGTTTGCGGACCGCCTCGATCATGACTCGTGCGTATATTCTTAGGGTGCAGACCGTCGCATCATTAGCAGGTACGCGCCACCACAGCTACCGGTCTACGCGTAAATGCTTGCACCAACGTACTTGAAAAACCGACCCAACTCGACACGAGAACTCCGTTGTAGCTCGGCCCAAGATCGTTGAGTCGGCAGGCAGAACCCGTTAGCCTGATCGTATATGTCTGCATCAAGTGCGAGGTCGGAAGAAGCCGAAAAAGACAATAAACAAGGAAAGCCGAAGCCAGTCACTAATCTGGTCGACATTCCCTACAGGCAAAAACTTCTCGTTGTAGCCGGCCTGACCGTCACCCTGTTCGTGGCGACCATGAATCAAACGGTCGTGGCGACAGCCGCCCAGAACATCGTCGCCGACATCGGCGGATTTGATCAGTTCGTCTGGCTGTTTGCCGGGTTCACACTCGCGGCGACCGCAGCCGTGCCCGTGGTCGGAAAACTCTCCGACATTGTCGGGCGAAAACCCATCTTGATCGGGTCCGTCATCTTCTTCATCGTGACATCGGCCGCCGCCGGGTTCTCCATGAACATGACCCAGTTAATAGCGGCGCGCGTATTTCAGGGTGCGGCCTTCGCCGGGGTTATGGGCAGCGTCTGGATCATCATGGCGGCGCTATGGGAGCCTTCAGAGCGAGCGAAGTGGATGGGCGTGGCAACGGCCGGGTTCACGCTTTCCGGCGTCATGGGGCCATTATTCGGCGGGGTGGTGAGCGACAGCTTGAGTTGGCGCTGGGTGTTCTTCATCAACATCCCCACCGGTTTTGTCTCCCTGATCCTCCTCTGGATCTGGTTCCCAACAGTCCCACGCGGAGAGCGGAAAGGGCGTCTCGACCTCATGGGAGGTGCATTGTTCGCAACGGCCGCAACGGCCCTGCTACTTGCGCTCACATGGGGAGGCCGTGAGTACGCATGGGATTCGCCGCGAATCCTGAGCCTGATCGGCGGATCGATCGTAACCTTCGCCCTGTTCGTCCGTGTCGAGCTAAAAGCAGACGATCCCATGCTCCCGCTCAACCTTTTCAGTCATCGGATATTCGCCCTCGGTTGGCTGGCATCCCTCACCACCACAAGCAATTTCATCGCCATCACCGCATTCCAGCCCTTGTTCGTGCAGGGGGTACTCGGCAAATCTGCGACCGGCGCGGCCATCCCCCTGATAGCACTTGCGATAGGTGTCGCCATCGGAGCCAACGCCTCCGGGCAGATCTTATCCCGCCGGGGACATCCAAGAGAACTGGGGATGTTCGGCCTGTCGGTCACGACCATAGCTCTAATATTCATGAGCTCGCTGGACAGCACATCTTCAATCTGGACGCTGTTCGTCATAACCGGATTCACCGGATTCGGCATGTCGTTCGGCTTCACCGCCTTCACCGTGCCGATACAGAACGCCATGCCCCTCTCTATACTCGGCGTGGTCACATCCACACTCCAGTTCGGTCGATTGTTCGGGCAGGCCGCCGGTAGTGCCGTATTCGGCGCCGTACTCTTCGCGTCCGTTGCGGTCACCCTTGTTGGGCTAGATAGCGACAACCCTCAAGTCCGGATAGCTGACCCGGAAATCATCGTCGCCGTAGAAGAGCTTGCAGAGGTCAAAGCTGAGTACCTCGCAGACCCGGACCTTGGCGAAGAGCGCTATCAGGCCGATCTCACAGAATCACGAGACAATCTTGCTAATGGACTCTCCGCGGTGTTCCGCCTGGCCGCCGGATTCAGTGCCATCGGAATGTTTCTCGCATGGTTTACGTTCACAGATGGTTGGCCAAGGCGAAGAAAAAACCTGCGACCGCCACGCCGGAGTGAGACTTCTCGTAGAATCTCGCTGACAAACTGCAAATAATGTTGACGAACCGATATCGTCACGCCAGATAATTCCGCAACATTCCCCGAAATCCCGGGCACTCCCAGCGAATCCCAGCGAACAAAGGAAAGGCTCTCAATTGGCCGAACTACGCGTCAACAAAGCTAAACAGAAGCTTGCAAACGGCGAAGTGACCGTCGGCGTGGCCTCATGGGGCTACGGCGGGGCCGACGCTCTGGAAAGGCTGATCGACCTAGAGCCGGATGCTGTCTGGCTTGAAGCCGAGCACGGCGGCGTAGATTTTTCCAATATCGGCGAGCTAACGCGGGCGATCGACCTGATCGGCGCATCCCCCATCGTTCGTGTCCACCAGAACGAGCCAGGCGTGATTTACCGAACGCTGGACCTCGGAGCGCAGGGCATCGTCGTCCCGCACGTGAACACGCGTGAAGAAGCGGAAGCCGTGGTGCACGCCGGGAAGTTCGCCCCGATAGGGCTCAGGGGTTCGTTCACGAGCCGTCAGGGAATCGGCGTACCGAACTACCAGTCGTTGGCCAACGACCAGACGATGCTGATAATCCTGATCGAGGACATCATCGCCGTGAACAATCTTGACGAAATCCTCAAAGTGGACAACATCGATGTCTTCTTTGTAGCGCCGGGAGACCTCGCCCAGACGATGGGCCACATCGGAGATCCTCACCACCCTGAGGTGCAGGCAGTTGTTGATGCGTCGCTG
Organism: Dehalococcoidia bacterium; assembly: GCA_963582115.1. Lineage (GTDB taxonomy): Bacteria > Chloroflexota > Dehalococcoidia > Lucifugimonadales > Lucifugimonadaceae. The sequence continues at coordinate 5,434 of CAUZRH010000035.1, read as the reverse complement.
CGGAAAATCGTGGCCGCCGGTCGCACCGCAGGTGCGCTGGTTTCTAACGAAAACGCCGCCCACCACAGAGAACAGGGCGTCCAGTTCCTTCTCGGCGCACCACCTGAATGGATGCAGACCGGGTTGATCGAAATGAACCGAAGGGCGGAGGCCTAACCAGATGCGACTACTTCGTAAGAACGATGCCAAGGCAAGACTTGCCGCCGGCCAACACGTCATCGCCCTTGAGGGCCTGAACGACGGCGACACTATCGAGCGTCTCGGCCCGATGAACCCTCACGCCGTGTGGCTGGAAGGCGAGCACAACCTCGTCGGACCAACCAACATCGGAGACTTTTCACGCGCCGCTGACCTTGCGGGCACGACCTCCATAGTCCGGGTCAACCGGGTCGAAGAAGGCCTCATTTACCAGGCTCTGGACCTCGGAGCACAGGGCGTCGCCGTCCCCCACGTAGACACACGTGAAGACGCCGAGACCGTCGTACGCGCAGCCAAATTTTCGCCCATAGGCAAACGTGGCATGTACGGCAGCCGCCAGGGACTTGGTGACCCGGACTACTTCCAGAAGGCGAACGACGAGACCCTGATCGTCGTCTTCATCGAAGACGTGATCGCACTCGACAACCTGGACGAAATCCTCAAGGTAGACCACATAGACGTATTCCTTGTCGGTCCTGGCGATATGTCCCAGTCCATGGGCCACCTCGGAGATCCCTTCCATCCGGAAGTAACCCGGACACTTGAAGACACCGTCCGGAAAATTGCCGCAGCCGGGCGAACCCCCGGGACCGTTGGTAATCACGAGAATGTTGCCCGGTACATGGAGTTGGGAGCACGCTTCTTCCTGACCAACCCGTTGCCGTGGATTGAGGCCGGATACGCAGACCTCCGTTCCCGGGTAGGGGCAACTAAGTGACCTTAACTGTAAGCATTCGCACCAGATTGCTTTCGATTGCCCTACTGTCGTTCGCCGTCTTCGCTATTGCGTGCGGTGGATCAAGCCCCAGCTCCGATCGTGACCTTGGAGATATAATCGTGATAATCCCAACACCGTCAGAGGTTACATGCCTCAACGCCACTTACCCGGACACAGCGCCGGCGTTCGGGGACGAGGCAAACATCGCATACCAGACACTGGATTCCGGTGTGGCGATACTCGACCGACAGGCCGGAGACGGCGCATCGCTTGAAGCAGATAGTCGGATGAGAGTCCAGTACACAGGATTCTTCGACGACGGCTGCATCTTCGATACCAGCTACACACGCGGCAATCCAGCATCGTTCCAACTCAACCAGCTCATCCAGGGCTGGCAGTTCGGAATGGCAGACATGCTTGAAGGCGGGAAACGACGGATCAGGATTCCTTCCGATCTTGCTTACGGCGACGCCGGACTCAACATTTCCGGGTTCGTTATTCCGGGCGGCGCTACCTTGATCTTCGAAGTGGACCTAGTAGAGATCGTTCTGTAACCACGCCCCCCGGCACTCCGGACTTGCGACGTTGGAACTCGGGCACAGTCTCAGAAAGACGAGATGACCTCCTCTCCGATAAACCGCGATCACGTGCAGTCCGTGATCTTGGACATGCTGACCGCAGAACAGTTCTGCGACCAAGATGAACTGATCGACGGACAGGTGCACGTTGTCGAGGCCGGTACGACCGACTCCGACACGGCATGGGTGCCGGGCGGTCGATGGTTCGATCAACCTGATCCCTACTTCAGCATGGTCTCGGTTGGCGTCGGCGGAGTCGTAACGGCATCGCCACAGTTGATGTCGTGGGTAAAACCACTTTACGAGGGGGTCGACCGCGATCAGATGATGGAGCCGGTCCGCATTGCTGAGGTCTCGTCGCGCATGGCTGAACACGGTCAGAAAACCTTCGGGCCCTTCCCGCGCTGGGTTTGCGCAGAGGAGGATCTGCGTGAGTTCCCTGCACCCAACGGGTACACAATCGAACTTCGAGACGACGATGAAGACCGCCATGAGGTGATGGCGGAGCAGGCGGGAGGTCGTAGGCCGGGAGAGCGAACCACCCACCAGTTCCGTACCGTGGCTATTGGGCCTGAGGGTCCAATAGGATCAGCTGGTGTGACGGCGGACGGCGACGGGCTGTACCAGATACACATCGCCATCACGGAAGAACACCGCGGACGCGGTCTGGGCCGCGCACTGACATCTGCGATCACCCGCGCCACCTTCGACCACGGTGCGGTCCCCTATTACGGAACGACCTCGGTCAACACATGGTCCATGCGGACCGCCATCTCATGCGGCTTCTACCCGTCATGGGTGCATCTGTTTGCCCGGAACGTAACCTCTGTCTGAACGGCAAAAACAGCCCGAACACCCGCGCCGTGTAACATCGAGCGCCTGAACGCGATTCCGTAAACATTTCCAGAACCCCAAAACCTTTAGGGCGACGCCAACGATGCTCGGCGATTTTGTAATATTTCCTTTCTCGGCCTTAGAAGAGGCCGAAATGTTGCTCCGTGTGGCACTCTCTGCGCTGGTGGGCGGCATGATCGGGTTCGAGCGCCGACGCTCCGCCTCTCCGCCTCTCCCGCCGGGATTCGTACGCTTGCGCTGGTCGCAATGGGCTCCGCAACCTTCACCGTCATATCCATATTTGCGTTCAGCACCGTCGAAGGTGAGTTCGTCCGAGACCCCGCCCGAATTGCTGCACAGGTTGCTACAGGGATCGGTTTCATCGGCGCAGGTTCCATAATCCGTTCCGGCACATCCGTCCGCGGCCTTACGACCGCCACCGGAATCTGGGTCGCCGCGGCCCTTGAAATGGCCGCAGGTTCCGGGCTTTACGTGCTGGCGGTGGGAGGTGCAGTACTGGCGATGGTGATCCTGGCCTTCTTCACCAGAAAACCGGGCCACGGAAACGACGAGGAAGAATGAGAAGAGGAGATCGACCTGTGAACACTCCCGTAGAGATCAGCGCCGAGACGACATCTTTTCTGAACTCACAGCGCAACCTGATACTTGGCACACTCCGCAAGGACGGCTCTCCCCAGGCCTCACCCGTCTGGTACCTGTGGACCGGGGAGGCGTTCGTTATCTCCACCATCACCGCCACCGCAAAGTGGTGGAACCTGAAGCGAGACCCACGCATTTCGATATGTGTTGACGATCCCGCAACCGGCCAGATGGTAGTGGCCTACGGGGACGCCGTCCTGATAAATAGCGCAGACGAAGACGTCTGGGATCAGACCCGTGAGCTGGTCGCAAAGTACTATCCGGACGAGCCGGAGCAGGTAGACCCTCACATGGAACAGATTTTTGAGGGACAGACCCGGGTTTTGATAACCGTAAAACCGGACAACATCATCGCCCGGCAACCGGGCGAGTAAACGTGGCAACTGCCCCAACACTAAGCCCACGAGACCGTCTGATAACGGTCGTGGTTGCATCGGCAGGGCTGTTCCTCGTGGCCCTGGACTTCTCGATCAACGTATCCCTGCCGACGATGCGTGACTCCCTTGGTGCATCGCTGATCTCCGTGCAGGGGATCATCATCTTCTACCACGCCAGCCGAAGCGGACTTGCCCCGGCTGCGGGCGGGCTCGGAGACGCCTTCGGACTTAGACGTGTCTTTCTGTGGGGCGTCGTTGCGTACACCGTCGCAGTTGGGCTCATCGCCCTGCAAGATTCACTTGGCGCTGTGGTCGCGCTCCGGGTATTACAGGGGGTCGGGGCGGCGATCCTGTTCACCGTCGGGCCTGCTCTCGTGGTCCGCGCATTCGGACCCGCAAGGCGCGGAACAGCACTAGGCGTAACGCTGGCGTCCGTCAGCGCCGGCCAGTTGACGGCAACACTTGGCGGGGGATTCCTGTCCGAGAACATCGGGTGGGAAGCCATCTTCTACGCCCGCGTCCCGATCGGTGTAGCCGTACTTGCGGCAGGACTTTTCGCCCTGTCACGGGATCCCAAAAGCAGCGATCGCCGCTTCGACTGGTCGGGTGCAGTTGTGCTGTACGGGGCGCTGTTCGCTTTTGTGTCCGCCATATCGTTTGCACGACTCGACGGCTTGATCTCCGGCGTAGTCATCGGGTTGGCGGTCCTCACGGCGTTACTGTTTGCCGGATTCAGCTATTTCCAAACACGCGTCAAACGTCCGATGCTCCCCCGTGCGCTCTGGGCCACGCCAGGGTTTACCGTCGGCGGAATTTCCAACCTACTGGTATTCATGGCCAGCTTCCTCACATGGTTCCTCTTCCCCTTCTTCATCACCGACGTACTTGGTCGCGGCGCGATGGTCGTCGGATCGATGCTCGCCGTGGTTGCCGGTGCGTCCACGATCGGTTCCGTCATCGGAGGTTGGCTGGCGGACAGGATTGGCGACCGCGTCGTCACGGCGTCAGGGGCGGTCATCACAGCGCTGGGACTTGTCTGGATCGCCGGACTAAATGCGGAATCGACGTTGCCCGGCATCGCCATGCGCATCGGCCTTGCCGGAGCAGGCTTCGGCCTTCACCAGGCCGCCGTCTACTCGCTAGCCATGCGTCGAGCCTCGCCCAAGCACGCTGGATCCGGTTCCGCCGTACTGGCCGTTGCGCAAACTCTTGGCACGCCGCTCTCGATCACGTTTGGAATGATGATATTCACGTGGCGCAAAGACAGTGCGCTGGACGCCGGTGCAGTGGCAACCGACGCATTTGTGGGCGCGTTCCAGGACGCGTATCTAGCGGCCGCCGTGGTCGCCCTGCTGGCGGGCCTGGTGGTCGTTAGGTTCCGGAAAAGAACCGCCTGAAAGCCCACAAACTTCCAGCTATCAGGCTGGCTTTCTAACGAAGCTGAACAGGCTCGCCACGTGCCGGCGACTGATACGCCGCAAGGATCACCTCGGAAGCTGAGGCCGCAAGATCGACGCCGACATCCGGCACACGATCCTCGTCGAGACAGTCCAGGAGCGACGACACCTCGGCAGCGCCCCACCCCGACTCATCCTCGAAGGCAAGCCAACCCATCTTCCTCGGAACCCTGGACTCGTCCTGCGTCGAACACCACAGCGACATCGGGTCTTCCGGATGCGGAGTCGGCAGCATGGAGCGCGGCTCGTCCGAGAAAACCTCAATATGCGGGTCCCACGCCGAGAATATTTGCGTCCCACCTGTCCCGGAAACCGTGACGGCGTGTGGTCCAATCTTGGGGTGATTGTAGAAACCTATGCGATCGCCAATGGCACTTCCGACCACGCCGTTCTCAAACTCAATGGTCAGTCAGCGCTCCAAAATCCTCGATATCCACAGCAGCATGTTCAGAGAACAGGAATTGAAGGGGCACAAGTGGCACATCAAAAGTGCTACCGCCTATGCTGACATTCAACATGAGGCAGCATTTGTAGTCCGTGAAGCTCGTGATAGTGCCGGTCTCCCGGCTAGGCAAGGTATTTCTTTGGGTAATTACGACACCAGTTTCGAAA
>CAUZRH010000034.1:0-10034 GCA_963582115.1 Dehalococcoidia bacterium | reverse complement strand
ACTTTTGACGAAGCGAATTACAGAGCCGTCAGCTGCGAGGCTGGCGGAGATTAACAAGCAACTTGAGGGAGCCCCACCGCAGCAAGTCCTGCAGTGGGCGCATGACGAACTGGGTAATGATGTCGCCCTGATGTCCAGCTTTGGCCTTGAGGACATGGCCTTGATGGACATTTTCTGGCGTATCACGCCGGAAGCACGTGTCATGACGCTGGACACCATGCGGTTGCCGACCGAGACCTACACGTTGTTCGACCAGGCCAGCGCCCGGTACGGGATCAAGATTGAGGCGTTCTACCCGGACATGGATGAAGTTCGGGCGATGGTAGAAGGTCTCGGATACAACCTGTTCTACAAGGGCATGGACAACCGAAAGATGTGTTGCGGCGTCCGCAAGGTCGAGCCGCTGGGACGCGCCCTGAACTCGGTCGATGGCTGGATTACCGGTTTGCGACGAGACCAGGGCATGGAGCGCAGCACCATAGACATCGTCGAATGGGACGCTGCGCACGACTCGTACAAGATCAGCCCTCTTGCCGACTGGACCTTTGAACAGGTCCAGGAATACATCACCGAGTTCTCGGTGCCGTACAACGAACTACACGACAACGGATTCCCGAGCCTGGGATGCGATCCATGCACACGAGCGGTTGAACCGGGAGAGGACATTCGCGCCGGACGCTGGTGGTGGGAGAGCGACCCGAGCGCCAAGGAGTGCGGACTTCATCTTGTTGCTCCCGCATTTAAGTAATTAACAATATGAACGCAACCGTAGCCGTAACGCCCTCACTCCCGGACACGGGCCAGCTCAATGCGCTGGAGTCCGAGTCCATCCACATCATTCGCGAAGGAATCGCCGAGTTCGACCGTCCGGGCATCCTGTTCTCAGGCGGCAAGGACTCGATCGTCATGCTTCACCTTGCTGTGAAGGCGATGGCGCCGGCGCGCCTGCCTGTCCCGGTGGTGCATATCGACACCGGGCATAACTTCCCGGAGGTTCTTGAGTACAGGGACCGAATCGTGAAAGAGCTCGGCATTGAGCTGGTCGTCGGGTCCGTACCGGACGCCATCGCCGCAGGGCGCATTGCGGAAAGCTCTGAACGAGGCGGTTCGCGTAACCGGCTTCAAACGCCGGTGTTGCTGGACACGATCCGCAACAACAACTTTGGTGCCGTGTACGGCGGAGCGAGGCGGGACGAGGAACGCTCTCGCGCCAAAGAGCGCGTCTACTCCTTCAGGGACGAGTTCGGCCAGTGGGATCCGAAGAACCAGCGTCCCGAGTTGTGGAACCTGTTCAACGGTTTCATCCACCCCGGACAGCACATCCGTGTCTTCCCGATCTCTAACTGGACGGAACTTGATATCTGGCAGTACATCGCTGACCAGAACCTTGAATTACCGTCCATCTACTTCGCCCATGAGCGTGAGGTGTTTGAGCGCGACGGCATGTTGATGGCCGTGTCTGACTTCCTGAAGCCGGGACAGGGCGAAAAGGTCAGTACGCAGTCGGTCCGCTTCCGAACGGTCGGCGATATGACGATCACGGCGGCGGTCCCATCGACGGCGACCACGCTGGATCAGGTGATCACGGAGATCGCAGCGACGCGAACGTCCGAGCGAGGTGCGAGCCGCGCCGACGACCGTACATCGGAAGCGGCGATGGAAGATCGCAAGCGCGAAGGTTACTTCTGATGGAATTGCTAAGGATCGCAACCGCCGGTTCGGTCGACGACGGCAAAAGCACTCTGATCGGTCGATTGCTCTACGACTCCAAGGCCATCTATGACGACGTGCTTGATGCCGCAGAGGCAGTCAGCAGTCGGAAAAGCGACGAGTATTTCAACCTGGCGCTTCTCACGGACGGCCTGAGGGCGGAGCGCGAGCAGGGCATCACAATCGACGTGGCATATCGCTATTTCGCCACGCCCAAACGCAAGTTCATCCTCGCCGACACACCCGGCCACGTTCAGTACACGCGGAATATGGTCACCGGTGCCTCCACGGCGGACATGGCGCTCATCATCATCGACGCCAGAAACGGCGTGGTCGAGCAGTCCCGCAGGCACGCCGTGATTGCGTCCCTTCTGGGAATCCGACACATCGCTGTGTGCGTGAACAAGATGGACCTCGTCGGCTACGACTACGGTCGGTTCGCCGCAATCCGAGACGAGTTCCAGAAGCTACTTAACGGTCTGAATGTAGAAGGCGCTCGTTACTTTCCAATCTCAGCCCTTGAAGGCGACAACGTCGTAACGGGCAGCGACACAATGCCCTGGTACAACGGCGGACCATTGCTGTCTTTCCTGGAGGACATCGACGCAAGCGAAGATCTGATCGACCGACCACTTCGGTTGCCGGTGCAGTACGTTGTTCGGCCGCTTCGGCACGAGTATCACGATTACCGAAGTTACGCAGGGACCGTCGCCGACGGCATCGTCAGGGTCGGGCAGGGCGTAGAGATTCTGCCTTCAGGAAAAACTTCTCAGATCGCGGCCATCGAGACCCCGGACGGGGAGGCCCAGGAGGCGCCCAGCAAGACGGCTGTTTCGGTACGCCTGGTAGACGATTTTGATGTTTCTCGTGGCGACATGATCAGCGCAATCGGAAGTTCACCGCGGACCACGCAGACGTTTGACGCGACGGTCTGCTGGATGAGCGATACGACAGAGTTACGACAGGGCGCGATGTTTCGGATCAAGCACACAACCCGTACGGCGAAAGCGATGATTACTGGCCTGGATTGCCAGATAGACATCAACACGCTGTCGCCGGTTCCGGGATGTGCGTCACTGACTCTAAACGACATAGGCCGTGTTTCCATTCGCACCAGCACTCCGCTCGTGTGTGACGACTACGTGTACAACCGGACTACCGGCAGTTTCATCTTGATCGATGAGTCGACCAACGAGACAGTGGCAGCTGGAATGATAGGCAGTCCTAATTTTGGGGACTTCGACTCGCTCTAGTAGCTTCCTGAAAGTCAGGAAGCGTGTGCGTTTAATCGCTCATACGCACACCGCGTAATCCGCCAATGACTGCTACGTGACCCACCCGATGTCCTAGACCCTCTATGGGCGATACCGTCAGACTGAGATGCTGCACGCAATCTGCCTGAACGGTTTCGATTTCTGTGCGTGCGACGCCCTGGCACGCGTGCCCAGCGCGCACAGAAATATCGATTGCAATAGATCCATTGCGGCTTAAGGCGGGCGTCCGATGACCCGTCGCAACTGGATTGCACTTCCTACAATTTTCGCAATTTGGCATCGTCTCCCTGTCGGGCGAATCGAGTACGCCGGCCGGTCTGATTCTTGTGCCAATCGTGTCGTTAACGGCGTCCTTGCTGGCGCTTCCACTAGCTATCGCTTTCACGCTGATCGCAGCGACTGCGCTGGGCGCTACATACTGGGCCTATGCCGGTTCTAGCAGCAGCACTCGAATCGCCATAGAGGCGTCACTGATCGTGACTTCTGCCATCGTCGCCCGATACGCCGTATCCCGACTCGAGTCACGATCCCGAGAGCGTCACCTACTTGAGCGCATCCGCCACGCATCCAGCTCCAGCCATTTGTTAGACCGTGTGTACGCGGACATATACCTGGCATTGAACGAGTCACTGTCGATCGATCGTTTCGCCATCGTGGTGGAGCGATCGGGCGGAGACGAACTGGAAGTCGCTTACGCAACCGGAGTTCCGGTGGCGTCCAGGGAGTTGGGAGACATCGTTCCCCTCGTCCTGGGCGAGGATGGCTGGGGGCCAATAGTAGACGGCCGGGTGATGGTTATCTCCGGGGGCCGGAGTGAAACCTGAGTCCAACAGCGCATTCCTTGGTGCAGGACTCAACTCCGGAATGATGGTGCAACTTGGGAGCCGTACGGACCCGACGGGCTATATCGAACTCCGCAGCAAGAAACCAGATGCCTATTCCAGGCACGACGCCGAATTGTTGGTTAGTGGGTGCGAGGTTTCGTTGACCATCGGTGCGGCCCGGTACCGCACCCAGGTGGTCCGGGTAGGCGGAGAACGCATGTCCCGGATGCGCGTCGATGCTGAGAAGCGGGCGCTGGAAGAAACGCGACGAAGTCTGGCATTGATGAATGAGCAGCTTTAGGCTCAATTGGAAACGAGGTCGGGCGCTGGAGCCAGCAGGAGCAAGCCAGATTCCAGAGTCGGTACGATTGGCCGTACACCGGGTTGCAGATGCAGCCCTGGCAAATGTCATCAAGCACGCAGGGGCCACAGAAGCCAGAAATTCCGGGAGTCCTTGATGTCAGGGCAGACCTGGCCCGAATTGCCTTAAAGGCGAACCTGTGCCCTGCTTTTTTCGCGCCCGTCATGTGAGGCGTCCCGGCGTACACTGCGGGTCGCCACTGCCACGTTTACGCCTTCAAAATAGGAATAATTGCAATGATCGTCGACGTCCACACCCACCTGCCCACTCACCGTGACATAGTCCCGGATTCAGAACTCGCTTTCGAAAGTGCCATGCGTTCCGGCGATCCAACTTCCAGGACTAACTCGATCGCAGATTACCTACGGGCGATGGAGCCCGTGGACCGCACGCTTGCTTTCGGCATCGCACCCCGTCCGTGGATCAAGGATCGTGACCTTGTCTTCAAGGCGGGCGATATGGCGGTCGACGGGAAGAATCACAACGACGTGGCCGCAGAACTGCACAGGGCTGCGCCGGACAAGGTAATCCCTTTCATGTCGCTCCACCCGATGGATCCCGGAATGAACGACGAGTACGACAGGGCCGTTGGAGATCTGGGCTGCAAGGGGATCAAGTTAGGACCGAACTACCAGGACTTTGATCCCGTGGGCGAAGACGCATTCAAGCTCTACGCCCGCCTTGAGGCCGACAATCTCCCGATCGTGTTTCACCAGGGTACGTCGCCCATGCAGGATGCGCCGCTTCGCTACGCCCAGCCGCTGGTGATGGACCAGGTCGCCATCGCCTTCCCCGACTTAAAGATAGTAATGGCGCACCTCGGTCACCCGTGGCATAACGATTGCCTGGCGGTGGTTCGCAAGCACCCGAATGTGTGGGCGGACGTTTCGGCGCAGTTCTACCGGCCGTGGTCATTTTGGAATGGAATGCAACTGTTCTACGAATGGGGTGTAACCCAGAAGATACTTTTTGCATCTGACTGGCCAGTTACGGTTCCACAGGACAACATCGACGGACTGAGAAATCTGAGCAAATTCGCGAAGGACCATCACCTCCCGGTGATTCCGGAGGACGAGATAGAGGGGATCATCAACCGGGACGCTTTGGAGATCCTGGGAGTGGACTAAGGGGCGCGCATCCTAGAAATGGGTCGTCACGCGATAATGGTCCCATCAGATGCTCGTGACGTGCCTTTATTGAACGGAGACACCGCTTGGACGAACCGAAAATAAAACCTGAAGGCTTCTTCTACGGGTGGTACATCGTTGGAGCGTTGTTCTTCGCAACGTTTATCGGAGTCGGTTCTCGGCAAGGCTTCGGTGTCTTCGTCCCGGCGTGGGAAGAAGATTTCGACGTATCTGTCACGCTGATCTCTACCGCCGCCGGGGTCGGCTGGGTGGTAAACGGTCTGGTTCAACCGTTCTTCGGGCGGTTGACCGATGCAGTGGGAGGTCGTCGGGTCCTCATTTTCGGTGTTCTTGGGATGGGACTGGCCACAGTAGCTATCGCCGCTTCACCCAACGTTTATGTCTTGATAGGCCTTTACGGGTTTGCCCTTTCCTCTGCCGCCGGAGGGGTGTTCCCGACCCCGGCCAGTTCGATAGTAGTTCGGTGGTTCCAACGCAAGCGTGGCACGGCGATGAGTTTCGTTGCGTTCGGTGGCTCTGTGGGTGGATTCGTGATGATCCCGTTTGCCGGATACCTTCTGGAGCTGACAGACTGGCGGACGGTTTGGTTGGTGATGGGCGGCCTCATTCTGATACTCGGCTTCCCTCTGGTTATGGCGATCGTCCGTAGCGACCCTGCTGACATGGGGCTTGCGCCTGATGGTGGTGCTCCCAACGATGAAAACGAAAGTGACGATGTCGGACCGATCAGCGTGAGAGTCGCCCCGTTGGTCACCAACCGGTGGCGTGAGTCATACCGGTCGGCGCCGATGTGGCAGTTGTCGTTGTCGTACTCGGTGTGCGGCATCACTACGGCGATAATCGCCGTACATTTCATAAGTTGGGCCTCAACCAGGGACATCTCTTCAGGTACTGCGGCACTGGCGTTTGGGCTGTTGATGGCGATCAACGGTGTGGGACTACTGGTGGTCGGGTCTATCTCAGACCGATTGCAGCGTAAGAACCTTCTTGGAACGGTCTACCTGATCCGTGGCGTCGCATTCCTGGCACTGATTTTCCTTCCCGGCGCATCGGCCCTCTGGGTCTTCGCCGTGGTTGGAGGAGTCTCATGGCTGGCGTCGGTCCCACTCACAAACTCTCTGACTGCTGACGTGTACGGCCTTCGGAACGTGGGCATCTTGAACGGCCTGATCATGATGGCCCACCAGCTAGCTGGTGGGCTGGCGGTGATCATCGCCGGAATGGTGTTCGACATCTGGGACACATATGATCCGGTGTTCGCCGTAGCGGCCGGATTCCTGCTATTTGCGGGGCTGATCAGCTTCGCAATTCGTGAGCGCAAGTATTCAGTCCGATACCAGGTGCCCACTTCGATACCCGTAGAGAGCGCGTCCGCTTCTGCCGGTGATTAGCCCGCAACACCAAGTGAGACGACCGGGCCACAGCGAATAGACGAGAATGTCCTCTCACATCTGCGTTGTGCGTCCCACCGATTGGAGTCAACTGCTTGGAAGACCAGCCCGGTTCATCCGATACATCCCCCGAGATCGAAACAGGCGAACCTGAATCGGGAGGTGGCATTTTCTACGGCTGGTACATCGTCGCTGCGATGTTCTTCGCGACCTTTATCGGCGTCGGCACGCGACAGGGTTTCGGCGTGTTCGTCAAAGCCTGGGAAGACGATTTTGGCACCAGCGTCGGCCTGATTTCAGTGGCCGCCGGAATCGGGTGGGCAGTAAACGGTTTACTTCAACCCGTTTTCGGCCGACTGACGGACATCTATGGTGGACGTCGCGTGATGATCATCAGCATCACGGCACTGGGGTTCAGCACGATCGCCGTAGGGCTGGTTCCGAATGTTTATTTCCTGATCGCCGTCTACGGTTTTGTACTTTCGGCCACTGCCGGTGGCGTGTTCCCGACTCCAATGTCGTCCGTGGTGTCCCGCTGGTTTCATCGCAAACGTGGCACGGCCATCAGCCTATTCACGGCCGGCGGCTCGTTCGGCGGGATGCTCATGGTGCCTTTCGCCGCTTACCTCCTGGTCATCGCTGACTGGCGCACCGCATGGTTCGTCATGGGAGGAATCATGGTGTTCCTGGGGATGCCGCTTCTGGTGGCGATCATTCGCGATAGTCCGAGCGACATGGGGCTGGAACCGGACGGCGGGCCAGGAAAACGCGAAACAACGGACGATTCAGAGGGACGAACTTCTACCCCCACGACTATCAGGATTGCGCCACTAGAAGCCCACAAGTGGATGGACTCATTCAGGTCAGCACCGATGTGGCAGTTGTCGCTCACCTTCGCCGTTTGCGGGGTCACCACCGCCATGATTTCCGTCCACTTTGTTCGCTGGGCCGAGACCGAAGGTATTTCAGCGGGAACGGCAGCCCTAGCGTTCGGTGTGCTCAGTGCCTTTAACTTTATGGGGCTTGTCTCGGCCGGGTGGATCTCAGACCACATGCCGCGTAAATATTTGCTGGCCACCGTTTACTGGGCCAGGGCGCTGGCGTTTCTGGGCCTGATCTTCCTGCCCGGACAGATGGCCCTCTGGACTTTTGCGGTTCTTGGCGGGGCATCCTGGCTAGCAACCCTCCCACTCACTTCAGGGCTCACGGCAGACGTGTATGGGCTCCGAAATATCGGCACGCTCAACGGCCTTGCCCAGATGTCTCATCAGGTCGCCGGAGGCACCGCCGTAGTGGTCACCGGCGTGGTGTTCGCTGTGTGGGACACATACAACCCAACCTTTGCCGTCGGCGCGGTATTGCTCGTAGCGGCTGGGTTTGCGAGCATCGCAATTCAGGAGCATAAGTACTCAATCCGTTACCAGACTCCTGTCCCCGCGCCACCTGCAGCAACTCCGTTTTCTGTCAGCGCGATTGCCGACGGGGACTAGGCCAGAGATATGTGGTTCATGAACGCCGTGATGTCGCTCCCGGCATTGCTGCTTCACCATTCAGAGTCCGTGGATCCGACTTTGATCGAGTGGATCAAGGACGAGATCGACGCCATCTTTGGCGTCAGTCCGACGATGATTGTCGTGGTGCTGGGTGCGGTAACGCTGGCGTTCCCGATCGGACTGATGGTGCTGGCGATGCTTCGGGTGAGGAAGATGCGCCGCGGGGGGTCTTAGTAGAGGGCGTATCGCAGGTTCGCGATTCCTTTGCGTACGCATGATTTCGACTTAGCACGCGCTTGCGACTTGCCGCCTGCCAGGCGGCACACCCCTCACCCTGTGCCCTCTCCCGACCGAAATGGAGAAATCTTCACCAGAACGACGTGCACCGAAAACATACCGCCGAAGCGAAGACCTTGAACCTCCCTCTCCCCAGCCCTCTCCCACCGGGTTAGGGGGCCCCACGTCTTCCCCCTTAACCCTTCTTCCAGCTGAGTAGCGGCGACAACCTGTCCAGGATGATGTTTAACTCTTCAAAGTCGATGGCGTCCATTACTCGTCGTGCCGGGATACGCATCGTTGTGCCTGCGATTATTCCTCGCTTGTGGAGGATGGCTTTGTATGCGCCGGCTCCGTAGAGCGACTCAAAGGTGATCGCCGGGAGTATTTGCTGGTACATGTCACGGGCCTCGTCGCTGACGATCTGGTTCCCCTGATCGTCCTTTCCACCACGCTCCAGTGCGTCCCATACGGCCACAGCGGCGTCAGTGATCTGGCAGCCCGGCATCGTGCCGCATGATCCCCGTCGGTACTCGTCGAGGACGTACCGCCCGCCGACTCCGCCCATGATGCCTTTGACGTCGTCACCCGCAACTTCCAGTATCGCCGTGATGACATGTCCGGGCGGCATCGATTCCTCTTTGAGGTACTGGATGGACGGGACCTCTTTGAGAAGTCTGATCATCACGTCGTTCGGAATTACCGTCCCTGCCGGAGGCGTGTGATTCTGGATGAAGATGGGAATAGAGATCGCCTCGCCAACGGCGCGGTAGTGCTCCTCTATCTGGGACGCCCCGGCGACGCGTGGCGGCGGCAGCACCATTACCGAGTCCGCCCCGGCTTCCTGTGCCGCAAGCGACCGTGCGATGGCGTGCTGGGGGGACACTCCCGTGGTCCCGGCTACAAAGGGCACTGCGCCGTTCGTAACCTCAACACCCACCCGAACCACTTCGTCCCGTTCGTCGTCTGTGAGAGTGAAGAACTCGCTGGCGTTCACGGGCATCACGATGCCGTGTGCGCCCGCCTCTATGCAGAACTCAACGCATCGGCGAAGGCTGTCCCAGTCAATTGATCCGTCCTCATGGAACGGCGTTACCGGAATTGTGAAGACTCCGCGCCACTGGTCATTTGCCGTGGTCACTGGCTACTCCTTAAATCGTGCATCGAGCAATATTCTTAATATGAAGTCGAGTCGGGCGGGGTCATTCTGGTCGTCGGTAACAACCGTGTCCAGCGTCCCCGAATATATCGGTGTAAGGAGTGGGCAAACTGCGTCTAATAAGCCCCCGGCGGTTACAATCCGGCTTCTTGATGCTTCAACGCGAGTTCAATCCAGTTCAACCCAGCCCCCCACACACACGGACCGCCACAACGAGGAGAGCCCAATGCCAGACACAATGCGCGCCGCCCTGGATGACGGCAACGGGATTGTAAGCATCCACCAGAGCCCGATGCCGGAGCGATTTCCTGGCTCAGCCCTGATAGCGCTAAAGCAGATCGGTATTTGTGGGTCTGACCTCCATATGAACAACGAACGGACCGTGCCCCAGACTCTAC
>CAUZRH010000033.1:0-10077 GCA_963582115.1 Dehalococcoidia bacterium | reverse complement strand
ACTTCCAGCCGTCGGTCGTAGAGCGAATCTATCGTGACCAGCGAGTGACGGAGATTTATGAAGGCACGTCTGAGATCCAGCGCCTCGTCATCTCACGTGCGCTTATCGATAGGGCCAACGCTTAAGACTCTGATAAGGCCCGAATTTACGAAGCAATCGGGGACTTTATTGCTATCGAATCCCCGTTCCATACCGTCGCCAATTCCCTTGAAAACCAGTTTTTCTTGCGCCCGCGTAGGCTGAGCGCGATAATTCACCGGTTAATTTGACAATATCTCTCGGATGATAGCGCCCACCTGAAGTGCTTCGACCGTTCGTTTAGCCTTACATATAGGGCACAACCCGGGACATTTTCCTCGGTATCTCAAAGGGAACTTACAGCTACTAATCACATGATCTACAACGTCGCGGCACTCCTATCCGGAGAGCTTGGAGCCACCCGCGTCTACTTGATAGAAGACGAGTCCATTACACATGAAGACGGTGATTTTCATGGCGTTTCGGGCAGTGTCAACCTGATCCGCACAGATAGAGGAATTCTGTTGCGTGGCGATGCCGAAAGCAGGGGCGAGACTGAATGCGCCCGTTGCCTGGAAACAGCAGCTACGGAACTTAATATCACGCTCGAAGACGAATACATTCCGATGAATGGGGATCTTGGTCCCGGCTCGTCACTCCTGCGACAGGAGGTCGTAGAGGAAGAAGAAATCCCGGAGTTCTGGATAGATCAGTCCAACGATCTGGACGCAGGAGAAGCGATCAGGCAGGGTTTTGTCTCTGCGGCACCGATGGCACCTCTCTGCCGGCCTGACTGTGCTGGAATCTGTCCAGAATGTGGAAATAACCGAAATACAGACCCCTGCGAATGCGAAAACCGGAATATCGATCCTCGTCTCGCGGGGTTGCTTGACCTGAAAATCTAAGAAATTACTTGTTAACAAGGCCGTAACACGCCAAATCCGATGCGCGGATACCTTGCGCAGAGGAATAGGTGAGACGAGACTTCCATCTCGAATCGGTCTAATGGAGAACTAGTTACATGGCCCCGCTTCCAAAGAAAAAACATTCCCGTGCTCGCAAGGGCGGCCGCGCCGCCCACCACTTCCTGTCACGGGGAGCTCTTTCGGTCTGCCAGCAGTGCAGATCGGTAAAGCTGCCGCACCGGGTATGTCCCACGTGTGGCTTCTACAAGGGCCGTTCCATCGTGGACATCCCGGAACCGGGAGTCGATGTCGCAGAGGTTGACGAGCACGCGGGACACAACCATTAGGACCGCTAAGTCCTTCCCACACACGGCACTAGCAGGAGCAGTTAAGACCTGATGTCACCAGCTTCCCAGACTGAAAAGGTTGCTTACCTTTTCCCCGGCCAGGGTTCACAAACCGTCGGGATGGGCAAAGACCTCTATGACGGCTCGAAAGCCGCAAGAGCGGTCTTTGATGAAATAGATGACACTCTCGGACGGTCGCTTACATCGATCATGTTCGACGGTTCTCAGGAAGAACTGACTAAGACTGAGAATGCCCAGCCGGCCATCACGGCCGTGTCTCTCGCCGCCTACAAGGCGCTTGAAGAGGTAAAGGGAAGCGCTCCAGATGTTGCGATGGTCGCTGGACACAGCCTTGGTGAGTACAGCTCACTGGCCGTAGCCGGAGCCCTCAGCATCGCCGATACAGCCCGGCTCGTAGTAGAGCGTGGTCGCTTGATGCAGCACGCCTGTGATGAACGACCCGGTGGTATGGCGGCACTCCTTGGCATCGACGAACTTGCCGTCGAAGATATCTGCCGTGAGACCGGTACCTACATCTCAAACATCAACACGGACGACCAGATCATCGTTGCCGGCGATCACATGTCGCTTGCCAAGGCGATCGACCTTGCGGCCGCCCGTGGCGCACGCAAATGTGTCCCGCTGCCCGTAGGTGGCGCGTTCCACTCAGGCCTCATGGAGCCAGCACGCTCCGGCCTTCTGGAAGTCATTGACTCGTTGGACTGGCAGGACCCCAGGGTCCCGGTGATCGCAAACTGCGATGCCCGCTCCATCACGACCGCTGCCGAGATCAAAGAAGAGCTGGGCATGCAGATCATGTCCTGCGTTCGCTGGTCTGACTCCATCCGTTACATGCTCGCTGAAGACGTGCGTAGTTACGTTGAAGTTGGCCAGGGCCGAGTTCTCGCCAGCATGATGAAGCGAATCGACAGCGATGCCTCCATATCCAACATCTCGGACATGGATTCCGTGATAGCGCTCGCTAGCTAAAAACGGCCGCCGCTTATGGTGAGTGCCGTTTCAAGCATTGAGTATTGAGGTTGTTTTGACCGGCGCGCCTAAGGATCCCAGGAACCCAAGATTTTCAGGAACACAGCGGGACCGGAATACTCCGCAATCTCCGGGGAACTTCTACCCGGTCGCACCGCGGGAGTACGACTCCCGTGGCGATGACGTCCCTCTGCCAGAAGCGCCACCGGAGATACTGTCTCCAACCACGCCCGGCCTGATCCAAATGGAGCCGGACTTTGAGACGGAGTCCGATCCACTCACCGGTCGACGTGCGGCCCGTGCGGCGGCCACGCAGGCGCTGTACGAGGCGGAGAGCACCGGGCACCCCGCCGGACTGGCGCTGGAGCAGATTGCGGAACGGGACGGCCTTGAGGCCGATGTGTGCGCTTTTGCGACCCGAATCGTGGATGCAGTCGAATCAAACCGTCTGACTCTTGACGACCGCATTGCCGTGCTGGCTCCGGCCCGACCTGTCTCACGGATTGACCGGGTAGACCGCACAATCCTTCGCATGGCCCTCGCCGAGCTGTCGCTTGTGGGTGACGATCAGGCCCCGCCATCGGTCATCGCCAACGAAGCTGTGGAGATAGCAAAACTGTATGGTTCTGAGACTTCGCCCAGATTCATCAACGGAGTCCTTGGGACGGTGCTACGATAATTCGCGCTTAGATGAAGTCGAAATATACTTGACCCGATGGCGACGCTCACTAATAGTGAGGGCCAAACATTCCGGATTAAGTCCGATCCAATAGATAAAAAGACAGACCCCGGGCACACGATCAGCATTGGCGCGGGGTCATTCAAAAGTTTACGGAGGATACGAATGGCGACAGTTTTCGAGCGGGTGCGTGACATCGCAGCCGACAAACTCAGCGTGGAGCCAGATGACATTCAACTCGAGTCGTCTTTCACCGAGGACCTCGAAGCTGACTCGCTTGACGTTGTCGAGTTGATCATGGCTCTCGAAGAGGAGTTCGGTGGCGACGACACGCCGCTGGAGATCTCTGACGAAGACGCCGAAGGACTGAACACGGTCCAGGATGTCGTGGAGTACCTCGGCACCAAAGGCGTAGAAGACTAATTCTGTAAGGTTGTCCTCCCTGGTTTTAGATCAACGGCTGAAACCGGGAGGAACATCGGCCCGGATCAATCGACCTGCCTGATTCGGGCGTCCGGGTTCCTGGGATTTCCGGGAGTCCCGGGGATCGTCAGATTTTCTGGGGTTTCTTATGACCTCCAACGATGAGTACACCGGCGAGATGCCTTCTATTGAGGACATCGCCACCGTTGTACGAAGTTGTACTAAGTGCGGTCTGGCGGGAACTCGTACTAATGCTGTACCCGGAGAAGGTGCTGACTCACCTTCGATTCTTTTCATCGGTGAAGGTCCGGGAGCAAACGAAGACCAACAGGGCCGTCCATTTGTGGGACGCGCCGGAAAATTGCTGGACGAGCTTCTGGGTGTCGTCCCGTTAAGGCGATCCGACGTTTACATCACCAACGTCGTGAAGTGCAGACCGCCGGAAAACCGGGACCCGTTGCCTGAAGAGGTACGGGCATGTTGGCCTTATCTGGAAGCCCAGATACGTCTCCTGAATCCGAAAGTCATCGCAACGCTCGGGCGACATGCGATGAACCGTTTCCTCCCGGATACGCGAATATCTGACCAGCATGGCCGTGCGACCGTGTGGCGGGATATCGTCGTTTTCCCGCTATACCACCCGGCTGCGGCGCTTCGTTCAAGCACCCTGCGACAGACCCTTGAAAACGACATACGCCGCCTCCCGCAGGCCGTACTCCAGTCGCTTGAGATGAACGCCACCCGGGCAAGTGAGAGACCGACCACGGTCGTACAGACTCCTGATCCGGAGCCAGAAAAGGACTCAGGCCAGGATCGATTGTTCTAGGAGCACTGGTCTTAGGAACGCCCAAATTGCCTGGCAGTACTTGTGATCCGGTCCGATCTGACCAGTATTCCGTGTGTAACTGACAGAGTCATTCCCGCATCCGACCATTCATCCCGCACAATAGACTCACTTCTTACCAACATTCATTTTCGAAACCACCAGAAACCTGATCCCGCGCTGCGCGGCAAGTCCAATACATTTGCCAATGCGCGCGGAATTTGGATCAAGAAATAACAATTAGGAGCCATATGGCCAACGAAGCGCTGAAAGTCCTCCCGCTAGGCGGGCTGGGCGAAGTCGGCAAAAACATGATGGTCCTCGAAACAGACGAGGACATAGTTGTAATCGACGCCGGAGTCCTGTTCCCGGAAGACGATATGCCGGGAATCGACATCGTCATCCCAAACATCGACTACCTGCTTGAGAACATCGACAAAGTTCGCGGAATCCTGATCACGCACGGTCACGAAGACCATATCGGCGCACTTCCGCACATCATGGACAAGTTACCGGTGCCGATCTACGCACCAAACATGGCGATGGCCTTGATCCGTAACAAGTTGAAGGAACGGGGGCTTCTGCGTGAGGCTGACCTGAACATCGCCAAACCGGGCGAGCGGCACAGGTTTGGAAACACGTTCGAGGCCGAGTGGTTTGACGTGTGCCATAGCATCCCGGACGCAATGGGTATCGCACTACGAACCCCGTTGGGAACGGTCGTACACACCGGCGACTTCCGCCTAGATAACGACCCGACTATTGGCGAACCAACCGACTTCGCCCGGATGGCGGAGATCGCCGCCGATGGCGTTTTCCTCCTGATGGCCGACTCTACGTACGCCGATAACGAGGGCTACTCTGGTTCTGACCGTGAGGTTGGGAAGGCACTGCACGACATCATCGGTAACGCCGAGGGCCGGGTGCTTGTCGCCAGCTTTGCGTCCCAGATCGCCCGCATACAGATGGTCGCAGACGCCGCCGTCGCACATGGCCGTAGACTCGCCATTGTTGGGCGCAGCATGGTCAATAATCTCAAGATTTCCCGCGATCTTGGGCACCTGAAGATCAAGGACGAGACTCTGATAAGTGCCCGGGACGCCATGGGACTACCGGATCACCGTGTCATCTACATGAACACTGGTGCTCAGGGCGAGCCGCAATCTGCACTGGCACGCATGGCGGCCGGGACCCACAACGATGTCGATATACGTGAAGGCGACACCGTCATCATCTCCGCCACGCCCATTCCCGGAAATGAGACGTCGGTCAGCAACCTGATCAACGACCTCGTAGAGCAGGGCGCGCACGTCGTGACGCACAAGACCCACAACGTCCACGTCCACGGCCACGCCGCCCGTGAAGAGTTGAGGGCGGTGCACAATCTTCTGCAACCACGGCACTTCGTCCCTGTACACGGTGAGTACCGGATGCTGAAGGCGCACGTTGACCTAGCGATCGAACACGGCGTGCATAAGGACGATGCGTTCTTGTTGCAGGACGGCGATATGCTGCGCCTGACGGACGACACGGCGGAGGTGGTCGCTCAGATCCCCGCTGGACACGTCTTCATACACGGACACGGCGTCTGGGATGAGCACGGAAACGTGATCGTGGAGCGTCGATTGCTGGCCCGTGACGGCTTTGTTGTCGTGGTGCTTGGCCGTAACTCTAAGGGCCAGGTTGTAGGTCGTCCGAGGATAGTGTCGAGCGGGTTCGTTCATTACGCCGAGGCCGACGCACTTTTCGAAGATGCGATAGATGAGTTGTCATCCGTTCTTGACCGTGATTCAGCCACACCAATACAGTGGAATGAGGTCGAGGCCACAGTCAAAAAAACCGTGGGAAGGTTATTCAGCCAGCGCACGAGGCGTCGGCCGAACATCATTCCTGTGGCGTTCGATGTGTAATACGCGGATGACAGCAACCGACGCCGGGGGCGAGGGCGATTGATCAACAGAGACCCACAGCCCTCATAGTTTCGGGGCCGTACATGAGGAGGCGCAATGTTAGGCGGAGCAATCCACACCGTTGGATCCGTAACGCGCCGCCTCACTGTTGGCGGGTATTCGTACACCGCCATCGGCGTGACCGAAACCAGTAAGAACGAATACTCGCGCTCCGCTGCGATAGTTATCGCCGCCACGGCAATACTCGGCCTGCTGTTCTACGACAGTTTGAGGTTCCACCTCGGTTGGTCGGCGATCCCGTTGTTTGTCTGGGCCGCGGCCGCCGTCGCGATTCTCAACATTGCGCCGCAGTTACTGAAGATGCACTGGCGTTACGCACTCTCGGCAACATTTATTGGCCTTGCCATAGTCGGCTTCCTCGGGTCGATGCAGTTGCCTGACTATTTCTCCACGATTAACCAGTCGTACGGCGGATCGTTTGGCAACTACATTGCGCGATGGCCTGCCAACTGGGCCGAGTCCGGAGGAACGTCCAGCCAGATAGCGTTAGGCTTCGTTCGCTCCGGAATCCTGGTCGTCTTAGCTGCCGCCGCCTCGTTGCCACGACATGCGTTAATCACGGTCCGGGGCATCTGGACGGGCCTGATCGCATTCAGCGTGCTTTTGATCGCCGCAGGCGCAGGCCTAGCGTCTCGAATCTTCACATGGCGCGCCAACCGTGCCGCATCCGGGCCTTCGGCGGAAGAGATCATGAACGGGTCCGCTGCGTTGGGCACCGAGGCAGATCAGACAGAAAATCCGTCCTTCGCCACAGACAAGCCGGAGCCCCCGCTCGCCGGGAACGTTCGCCCTGATCTTATTATTGCCGAGGATGATCCGGCCGAACGAACAATCACGGCGGATGTTGAGGTGCCTGTAGACGATCTGGATGACCCTGACGTCAAGGGCGAGGACGACGCCCTGGAAGTCCCTACAAGCCTCCTGACGCCGATCCTGCCCAACTTCCTGCACGTGCCTCCCTTCGAATGGCCGCTCCCCGACGTCAAAATGCTCAAGGTCGCTCCCCCCGGTGGAATCCCGGAGTCGGAAATAGAGGCGACATCTGAACTGATTGTTGAGACCCTTGCAGACCACGGCATAGAGGTCTCTGTCGGCGATGTCAGGGAAGGCCCCAGGGTGACGATGTACGGCATCGTGCCGGGCTGGGGTAAGGGGCGCGGTTCCAAGAAACTGATCGAAGAAATGGCACCCGGAACCGAGCGTAGTTCCGGACGCCAGCGTGTCCGCGTGGACAACATCCTGGCCCGTGAAAAAGACCTGGCGCTCTCGCTAGCGTCGCCAAGTCTTCGATTTGAAGCCCCGGTTCCGGGCGCATCCCTGGTGGGTATCGAGGTACCAAACTCCCGGCCTACACCAGTCACGTTGAGAACCGTGATCGAATCGCCCGCCTACGAAAAGTTCGTGGAAGAATCTCCGCTACCGGTGCCGTTGGGCGTCGGGAGTGGTGGCGAGAACGTGGTGATTGATTTGACCCGCATGCCGCACCTCTTGATTGCAGGAGCCACAGGTTCCGGCAAGAGCGTCTGTATGAACACCATCGCCACCGGTCTGCTCATGAGCCGCACGCCGGAGCAGGTGCGCATAGTGATGATCGACCCCAAACGGGTCGAGCTAACGCCATACACGGGCGTACCGCACCTGTACGCCCCGCCAGTTGTGGAGCCGGATGTCGCCGTCGGCATCCTCAAGGCTGCGGTTGAGGAAATGTCTGACCGTTTCAAGGTGCTGGAGAGCGCTGGCGTCCGAAACATAATCGCCTATAACGAGCAGGCCACGACGAAGATGCCCTATCTGGTCATTATGGTGGACGAGCTCGCCGACCTCATGCTGACCTCCGCCTCTGAGGTAGAGCGACTGCTGTGCCGGTTAGCGCAGCTTGGCCGTGCGACCGGCATCCACCTGGTCGTCGCCACCCAACGTCCTTCCGTCGACGTGGTGACCGGGCTAATCAAGGCCAACTTCCCGAGCCGAATATCCTTCGGCGTGACCTCCCAGATCGACTCCCGGACCATCATCGACGGCCCGGGCGCGGAGAAGCTGCTCGGTAAGGGGGATATGCTCTTCCTGCCGATCGATCGGCCGAAGCCTATACGAATTCAGGGCGCTTTCCTTGGCGATCCAGAGGTAGCGAGTGTTGTCGATTTCTGGACAGCGGTCAAAGGGCCGAAGATGCCGAGTCTGGAACCGCTGACGGCTTCCGCCGACACCGGCGACTTTGGAGACGGCGGACACGACGGAGACTCGCTCTTCGACAGGGCAAGCGAGATGGCGTCCGCACACAAGACGCTTTCGGTATCGCTCCTGCAACGTCGCCTACGAATCGGCTACCCGCGTGCTGCACGACTGATGGATGAACTGGAAGAGGCCGGAGTGGTGGGAATCGGTGAGCCGGGCAAACCGAGGCCGGTGCTTTAACTGGCGCTTTACCGGCTTCGGCGATTCACGCGCCCAACTACCGCTGTACGTCGGGTCTCGGTGAACCTACCGCGAATAAGATGGCATCGAATACGCCATCAAGCAGTGCCAGTTTCTTGCAGGCGCGGTAAGCTTGAGCGACGAGGCTGCGCGTGACCAATATCACCCCACTCTTTCCGGGCCAAGACCCGCCTTATAGTCCAGAACAACACGAACTCGACCTGGAAGGCGTTCGGACGACCTGTCTTGCCTGCGGCGGTTCGCTGGTGGACAGCCCCACTTATGACCGATACCTGGTCTGCCCGCGCTGCCGTTTCCACTACACGATGTCTGCGCGTAGACGTGTCGACATGCTTGCCGACGCTGGGACTTTCCGAGAGACATCGCGCTGGATCAAATCACTGGATCCGCTCTCATTCTCGGCACGTGTTTCGTACCGTGAGCGAATCCTGCAAGACCAGGATCGGACCGGACTCACTGAGGCCGTAGTAACCGGAGTTTGCACCATCGGCGGGACGCCTGCGGTGCTCGTCGTTCTCGATTTCGGGTTTCTTGGCGGGAGCATGGGACTTGTTGTGGGTGAAAAAGTCGCCCTCGCACTGCAACTTGCCGCCCGTAAACGCTACCCGGCCATAGCCGTTATCAACAGCGGAGGGGCGCGCATCCAGGAGGGAATCCTCTCGCTCATGCAGATGGCGAAGACCACGGTCGCCGCCAACGAGATGCATCAACGTGGCGTTCCGCTGGTTTCGGTGCTTGGTGATCCTGCGACCGGACAGGTCTACGCCTCGTTTGGAACGCAGGCAGATTTGATCTTCGCCGAGCCAGGCGCTCATGTGGGCTTCGCACCGTTCCGCGCAATCAAAGAACGGACGGGAGGTTCACTCTCCGCAGATCAGCACACGGCGGAGGTTCACTTCCGGCACGGAATGCTCGACGGAGTGGTAGACCGTGAGCAGATCAAACACGTTGTTTCTACTACTCTGGAGCTGCTCAGGCCTGAGTTCAGGCTAGCCAAGAGACGCCGTGGCCGACCGCCTCGTACGCGTCCTCGGCGGATGGAAGCGTGGGAGATGGTCCAGCTTGCCCGTCACCCTGACCGCCCGTCCGCCCGACACTACATCGACCAGGTTTTCTCAAACCTCGTAGAACTCCACGGCGACCGCCAGTATGCTGACGCGCCCGAAGTGATAACCGGGATAGCGCGTTTGGCGGGCCAGTCGGTTGTCGTAATCGGGCAGGAAAAGACACCGCCAAGTGGCATGATCTCGTCATCGGAAGACGATGTACCTGAAGGCCTGTCTGCCAGCGGATCGATAACGCCTGAAGGTTTCGGTAAGGCGCGGCGCGCTATCCGGTTTGCGTCTCGCTTTAACCTGCCGATAGTGACACTGGTAGACACGCCCGGATCCGCACTGGACCTTGAGGCGTGGGAGCGCGGGCAGGCACACGCCATCTCACAGATGATATCGACGCTCCTGGTTGTGGAGGTTCCGACAATCTCCGT
>CAUZRH010000032.1:0-10416 GCA_963582115.1 Dehalococcoidia bacterium | reverse complement strand
CCTCATCGAACGGAAGTTGGAGGATGGGGACAATACCGGTCACGCGTTCGATTGCCAGTTCAGTCGCTCCTTGTCGATTTCACCCGTTGATCCATGGGTCTCCGGGAATACAGACTTTTGATACGATGCCACGATCACGGTCAGGGTTTTGGTCCTTTTTTCAGTCATCCTAATCGTCGCCTGCTCGGGCGAATCATTCGCGCAGGATTCTGCCGAAATACAGACGCCTTCACCGCAGTCCGACGCTTTTACAGAAACACCAATACCAGAAATCTCTGTAGATTTTCAGTCTGAACGAGATCAAATCGGATGTTTAACATCCTTGGTATTTTTACCGGCTGCGCATACACACCCGGTACTCGACTCTCTCCACAGCACATCGCCCCCGGAAAATACAGATGTTCCAGATCTAACGAAGCGAGGATATCTCGGGCTTCGAGATCCGGCAGATAAGGGGGTAGCTGAAATCCTTGGTGAGCAGTGTAGCGACGTGGCAATCGATTCAGAATACCGCGCCGACGTGTCGTACTACACGCGCTAGGGCCCGAGGTTAACCACCCCCTAGCCCCTCCTACATTAGGTGGGGGGGGCAAAAGAAAGCCTCCTCCCTGGTAGGCCAATCGTTCAAAGGAGGTGGAGGTGGGTCGCGTTGTACGAGAACGCCGCTCTTCGCCCCACTACCTATGACCGTGAATGGGGCCAATAATCGGTCGAAAGATTAGGGCGTCGCTCAATCAGCAGTTTCGCCAACCCGGCGCGTGGTTAACAGCAGCGTCAACGCCATCGCCGCCATACCAAAAGCGACCACCGTCGCGAAACCCTTGTACCCGTCATAGCCGGTCATCGACACGATCGCTATTCCGCCCAGGACGGCGCCAACCATGCTGCCACCCGGTCCCATAGCGCTGTTGACGAAGATCGCTGCGCCCAGGCGATTGCCGGAGTGCTGGTAGATGAGGGCGGTCATTCCGGTTTGAGCGACGCCCATCAGGAGGCCGTAAACAAAGAAGAAGAACGCCGACACCAACGGCGATGGCGCTATCCAGACAAATGCGATGACCGTAGCCCCGGTCAGCATGATCGACAACGACGTCGCACGCATGACGCCGAACCGGGCGAGTATCGCCCCCCCGATAAACGCGGCCTGCATGAACCCGAACGGGCCAACGAAGAACATCGGCGCTATCCATCCCTCTTTTCCGGGATGTAGATCAACGAAGAACGCCGCAAGAAAGCTGAATATGACCCCGAACATGATCTGCGAGACGAAACGCATCCCGAACACCGTTCGGATCACAGGCATTCCAACCGTTCGCCCGGCCGCAGCCAGTCGACTTCGATACGAGGTATCGGTAGTCGTCCCCGGCAGGCTCGGCAGCCCAAAGGCAACGAATGCGGCAATCACGGCAACAACGACCCCGTACACGATCAGGCCGGTCTGCCAGTCGGCGAGTGCTGCTACGCCACGCAGCGTAGGGGCCATTATTCCCGGTCCGGACGCCATCGCACCGATCACCAAACCTGTCCTGATGACCCGCGTTTTAGGGTCGGACCAGACACGGGGTATTGCGGCCAGTGTTGCCGCGAGAATGATCCCTGCGGCGGTCCCGGCGAACAGCCTGACCACCAGTAGCACCGGAAAGCTCTCGACGAACCCTGAAATCAGGGAGGCCGAGGCCACCACGATCAGAGCCGCAACCAGTACCCGTCTGATATCCATCTGGCCGATCAGTGGAGCGAATGCCAGCGCCGAAGTAATGCCGCCCAGGTAGGTTGCAGTGCCTAGTTGTCCAGCGATCCCGGTGGAGAGATCGAGGTCGGCGGCTATCTCGTTCAGGAACGGGGCCACGCTGGCCTCGTGCGGAAATGAGATCGGGATCGAGGCCATCAACGCCGGGAGTGTGAGGTGCTTTGCCCAAGCGCTGTTTCGTGAATTCATCGACCCAAAATGATACCGCGAGGAAGGTCCGTAAAACGAACTGCAACGCTATGAATGTGACGGCATCAAATCGATCGCATGAGTTGTTGCCCGTTGATAGGCCATATCCGCATCCTTTTTTCGGTTGTGCCATTACCAGTACCCTTGGTATCGCGTGTCGACTGGTACTTTGTCAAAGTGCACGCATCTCCCCCGCCATTGACTCCCACGCCCGCAACGCGTTGAATGCGCCCGCACACATAACCGCATCGTCATAACTCCGGGAGCCCCCATGAAAATCAAGTCGATCCGCGCCGTCAGCCTTGACCTGCCGGCACTTTCGCCCCTCGCCCGACCTTCCGAGGCCCAGTACCAGACTCAAAAACGCCCTTCCTGGGTCGAAAGTGGCCCGGTCGCCAACCCGATGACGCGATACCCGCGCTATTCGGATTACCGGCCATCATGGACACCTACATGGAACAACTTCGGCTGCGTGATCGAGGCCGAGGACGGGACGTGGGGATTCGCCATCGCCCAGCACGGGAAACCCGTGGCGGCGGTCATCGACGACTACCTTGGTCCTCGACTCGTTGGCGAAGACTGCATGGCCGTCGAGAAGATTTACGACATGGCGGTCCGCATGTGCGCTCCGTTTGGCGCGGCGGGGCTGGCGTCGTACGCAGTAAGCGCTATCGACCTCGCCATGTGGGATCTAAAGGGCAAGCTGATGGACAAGCCTGTGTATGAGCTGCTTGGCGGACCGGCACGGGATGAGTTGTTCTGCTACTCAACCGGAGGCGATACCGACTGGTACATGGAGCTTGGGTTCAAGGCCACAAAGCTCCCCTGCCCTTACGGCCCGGCGGACGGACTGGACGGGCTCAAGAAAAACATCCAGTACATCGCCGAAACCCGTGAACTGGTTGGCGACGATGTTGAGCTGATGCTTGACTGCTGGATGGCGTTCGACGTGGAGTACGCCGTGCGGTTGGCCGAGGGTCTCAAGCCTTACAACATGAAGTGGCTTGAGGAGTGCCTGAGGTCTGAAGATATCGACGCCCACGCCGTACTCAGGGAACGTGTCCCGTGGCAGACACTGGCGACCGGCGAGCATTGGTACACGACCGCGCCGTTCCAGTACGCAGCGTCGCACCATCTTGTCGACATTCTTCAGCCGGACATCAACTGGGTCGGCGGTATGACGCCCATCGTCAAGATCTGCGCCATCGCTGAATCGGCCGGCATCGCCGTGATTCCGCACGCCGGTGGCAACACCGCTTACGGGCAGCACGCCTGCTACGCCATGCCCGCCATCCCGTGGACCGAGACATTTGTGGCATCGCCTCCCGGTGTACCGCCGGAGGATGCCGCCAAGCTGCCGGGCCTGTCGACACCGAAAAATGGCCGCATGAAGCCTTCAGATGCGCCGGGATTCGGGTTGGAGATCCTTGAGAGTCAGCTAAAGCCGTTCGCGTACTAGTGACGACTCATACCCCCCTCCTAACGTAGGAGGGGGGGGGTATTCCGGGGCGAGCCTCAGGGTTACGGCGTCCCCAGGATCCAGCCTTCTTCTTCTACGGCAATTACGGCGTCTTCCTGCGACAGGTCATCAGGTGCGTTGAAGTACGTTCCCAGTGTTCCTTCTGCATCAAGTCGGCGCGCCCATTCAACTACCGATATCACCTGCGCCCGGTCCTTGATCCTTGTGCGCGGGTTCATAAGCGACTCCGCAACGCGAGGCCATATCTCGGCGTGAACAATTGCCGGACCGCTACCTATCGGGTCGGTTGGTTCAGGCGTAAAGCCGGTCTCGAACGGCCAGACCTTTGAGTATTCAGCGAAGGCGTCGTGATCCCGCAAACTCTCCACGTGCGGAATCCCGGCGACTCCCTGCCCGCCAACGCTGCCGGTGCCGAGCAGGTGCCAGCATGTGTGGATGTTCAACCCGGCCTTCCTGAACCGGGCGTCACAGATTCGAAGGTCCCCCAGCAGACTGCCGTCCGGCATCGCATACGGGAACTCCAGGTAGCCCTTCATTTTTGGCGGCAAGGTCGCCGTCACCTGCGCCCCGGGCGCACACCAGAACGGTCCGTAAGAGTCAGCCCCGCACAGGGCGTTCAGCTCCGATGCGACCCCAAAGCGATTGTTCAGGTTTCGCTCGTCGTCCTGGAATCGGCTTGAGATGGCGGTCCATGTCTTACGCCACGCAGGAACATCAGACGATCCGTCCATCCATCGGGCAAATCCGACCGGATAGCCGTACGGAAGGTCGAACCCGACCAGCACCCGCTTGCCCTCCCCCGTCCACCGCTTGAGCAGTCGAGTGACATGAGCGATCCCGGCCATACGAGAGCGAAAGTATCGAGCGCGTGGAGTACGGTCATCAGCCTCGCCGGCACCAACCCAGACGGCATCGGCCGACGGTCGAGCCGGAGACAGCCCGTGCTTGGCGCTCCAGTCGACCATCAGGTAAGCGTCGAAAAGTCGAATCGTTTAGTACCTCACCGGGGATGCATCACCCCCTCACCAACCTGCCATCCTGAACTCGATTCAGGATGGCAGGGCTAGATCTCAGGATGAGAGAATCCTAACTCGGAAAGTCAGGATATGAGGTATTCCCATCTCCCAGCGGGAGAGGGCGTAGGGTGAGGGAGAAGTCTCTCCTACCCAAACAATCGAGATCGGGACACACGCCCGCTCAACCCTCGTTAAGGCTCATCACTGCGAACACCGCGCCCTGTGGATCAGACAGGATCGCGAATCGACCCGGCGGGATGTCCGTCGGCGGCACTATGACCTTGCCTGCATTGCCGACCGCAAGCCTCGCCGTGGCGTCGCAGTCCTCGACGGCGAAGTAGACCATCCAGTGCGGCCGAACTCCGGCCGACGCCTCGTCCAGTTTCACCATCCCGCCTGCGGGGTTATCGTGCGTGATGTGGAACACGGTGTAGTCAAATCCGCCCATGTCCTCACTGTGCGAGTGCCAGCCCAGTAGCTCCTCGTAAAACTTACCCGCGACATCCGTGTCACGGGTCGATAGCTCATGCCAGGTCATCGCACCCGGCTCGTTCACGACCCGGGCACCCGCGTGTCCCGTGAACTGCCACAACGCTACAACCGCACCCGTGGGATCGAACATCAGCGCCATCCGACCGATGCCCATCACATCAAACGGTTGCATCATCAGCGTGCCACCGGCGGGTACGACCTTTGCCGCAGCCGCGTCGACGTCATCGACGTTGATGTAGGTACTCCAGCGCGGAGCGACACCCTGTTCGACCTCGGCTTCGCCCTGGCCGTATATCGCCGCCGCGTCCCGGCCCTCCAAACGGGCCATCGAGTAGTAATTCCCGCCGCCCATATCGTTGTCCTGATAGGTCCAGCCGAACAACGTCGAGTAAAAATTCTTGGCGCGAGCAGGCTCATTCGTAGAGAGATCGGTCCAACAAGGTGCACCGTGCTCGAACGACGTCATCTCAGGCATTCCGAACCTCCGGGATTTCTCATGGGTAATCGTGAACAAAGCATGGTCGCGGGTGAATCGGCGCGTCGCAACACCGTGACGACACGCTCGACCGGCTCAGCCCACGGGACCCACGCATATGCTCTCGCATCCAGCCTGACTCTGAGATGAGTCATCAAACTCAACAATAAGACAAGTACCCAAACCTACCCTGAGGCTCTCAAAGGGCGGGCATTCGGCAACAACGGCGTGATCGCAAAACGCGAGCCACCTCCAGCCTCCTCCCCGAGGGAGGAGGCTTCGCACCCAAGCGCCTAGCTTCCGCCAAGCGCCTTTCGGATTCCGTCACCCTCACGCTTCCAGTAGTCGTGCAGGATCGTGATGTCCGTGCCGACCGAGAAGTGCCGGACGCCCATGTCCAGGTACTCCTTCGCCTCATCCGCTGTCCCGATCTCGGCCCTCGGCGGCACACCCATTTTGATGGCAACCTCGAACGTTTTTTTCTTGGCGGCGACCACGTCCGGGTGGCTCATGTTCCGGGGCTGTCCGATGTTCATGGAGAAGTCAGCGCCGCCCCACTGGACCATCTCGACCTTCTTCAGAGACAGGATCTCCTCAAGGTGGTCGACCGCGCCCTTCTTCTCGATCATGAAGGCCAGCACCGTGTCGCCAACCGACTCGACGTACTCCTGCGAGCCTCCGTAGCCCATGTAAGAGTTGCGTCGTGTGGCGACGCCGTACGTGCCGCCGTAGTCCGGGTGGTCCGGCTGTGCGGCGCGTATGCAGTCGTTAACCTCGTCCATGTTACGAACGTCCGTGAACAGAACGCTGCCGTACCCGGCTCCGATGCCCCGCTGTGCGAGGAATGGCATGAGGCTCTGGTCGATCTTGATCATCGAGCCCATGTTGTATAGCTCGGCCGCACGACACATGTTGTCAAGGTCGTGAAGGTCGGACGGGCCGTACTCCGCCACGAACTCCACGTAGTCGTAAAGCCCGGTGTGGCCTAGCGCCTCGATCTCCGACGGCCACACGCCGTGGACATGCGTGCTCAGGGTCGGTTCTCCAGCATCCAGCTTCTGCCTGATGACGTTAGGTCGCATGTCGCTGCTCCTCAATTTGCCTGCTCTGATGGTGTCCGGGGGCGCGTCTACACTTCCGTGAACCGCGCGTAAACGACAGACTAAGGCGAAACGGGAGTCCAGTCACCTGGATAGACGGTCGCGAACACCTCGGCGACCGCCGAGTCGAACCCCGTCAACCCTTTCCTGGTGCTTTCGAACGCATATTCCTGTGGCCGATTCAGCACCCCGAACCATGCCTGCGGCGCGGTAGCCCACAGTTCCGTCCAGTTGGTGGCGGCGTACGTTCTCCTGCCCAGCGTCCTGATTCGATCGCGCTGTCATGCACGGCCAGCCACGCGGTCAACAGTTGTCCACCATCGGTCTAGTAAACCCTCAGGAGAGACGTATTCGGATTGAGTGTCCGTTTATCCGCGGCCACGAGGCCATACTCGAACAACGTCTGGGCGAATTCATGCACGAAAATGTTCTCCGCCCCATATGGGTCGCCCGGGTATCGAAGTAAGTTCTCTTCGGCGCCGCTGACCACCGGCGCCTCGATCCTCGCTCCCAACCCTCGGGTCATATCCCAGTCGAACGAGGTATCGAACTCAGGTGTGCGCACTGCGGCAGGTCCGTTGTGACCTGGTTGACGCCGACAACGTCGGCAGCGATGCCAAGGTAGTTGAGCCGATCGACAACCACGGGCCGGACAGGCCAAGAGTTTTGCAGTCACGTACGCCGTTCGATGCGTTCAGCCGGGCTGGAGACGGCGCCGGGGTCGGGGTTGGGGTCGGGGTCGGTGTCGGCGATACGGGCGTGGGAGTCCCCGGCGACTGCGAGCTAACGGGAGGCGTGTACACAGTCGGCGGAGGGGTAAACGGAGTGGCGGTAGGGGATGGAATTGCGTCGGCGATAGGCGCGGGGTTTGCCACAGCTGTCGGGGCAGCGGAGGCTGTCGGAGCCGCCGTTGCCGTTGAATCAGGCTCCGCTCCGGATTGAGCCCCCGGCACGTCTCCCCCGGAGCACGCCATAGCGATGATCGCCACCGCGACAAGAGCCACCCCGCCCGGCCTAGTCATCCACACCAAAACGTACCCTCAATGTCCCTACCCCGCCATCACAGCCACATCATCCATTTTTTGTGACTGCCTCGATCATGGCTTGAATATACCCGTTTGCGAACGCCCGGCCGCGGTGGCCCCACTGCGTGTCCTGATGTGTGTGCGGGACGTGGTCGTCGATGAAGAAGCCATCGAAGTTGACCTCGTTGTAAATGGTCATCGCACGGTACATGTCCACCCAGCCGGTGTTGATGAACTCCTCGTGAAATACGGGCACCTGACCGGACACGTTCCTGAAGTGGACATACAGGATTTTGTGACGCTCACCGAAGTAGCGAATCATGTCGTATATGCCTTCTCCCGCAGCATCCTCCATCTCCGAAAACGTCCCCTGGCAGAACTCGATGGCGTTCGAGTCGGACGGCACGATCTCTATGAGCCGTTTGTAGGCGTCAAAGCTGCGTAAGAGCTGCGGGATGCCGCCAAGTTCGGCGACCGGCGGGTCGCAGGGATGGATACCGAGTCGGATGCCCTCTTGTTCGGCGACCGGCGTGATAATCTTGATCCAGTACTCTAGGTTCTCCCACATCTCTTCCTCGGAGTACGCCCTGTCATGCGTCAACGGCATCTGCTTGGAGAGCTCGTAGTCGAACGCCGTAGCCACTGCGCCGCCGCGGATCAGCGCAGGCGGAGTTCGCCATACGTGCGACGGCATCCAGTTGTACCCGAAGATCGGGATGCCGGCCCGGGCGATGTTGCGGACGGTGTAGATCATGTTCTCGATCTGCTCGTCGCGCTTCGGCCCGTTCAGCATGATGTGGTCGTAGAAGTTGGTCGGCACGTTCTCCAGCGCCGATAGCTTCATGTCGTGCTGTTCGATCGACAGTCGAAGCTTCACCAGATCGTGCAGTTCCCATCGACCTCCCGCCCCCGGCAGATTGGGCTGGTTGAGCAGGATGTCCGTCGCACCGTACTGCTGCGCAAACCGCAGATACTCAGGGGTGGCTTCCTTGAACTGTCCAAATCCTGCTCGCATGTGCGGTCCTTGTACTGATTACCTGTAGAAGCGACACCATAAACAGCCTTCGCATTGGTGGCCAGTGCGAAGGGATGCGCCACTGCAACTGTCCGTCATCCCGAGCGAAGCCGAGGGACCTTCACCGGCAGATCGGTTCCCGCTAATACTCTTGTGATGCCCCCCCCACAACCTTCTCCCTCACCCTTGAATCAGGCAGGCCTCTCCCGCTGGGAGAGGGGGAATACGCCAAGCTACCCGGCACCTGCCATAAGCGCCTATCCCAGGCTATCGAGCTGCTCCCGCGTCCCCAGCGCCACCACCGTCTCCCCAGGCACCAGGACCACGTATAGAGAAGGCAAAACCCTCATGTCACCGTTCTGATGTCGCAGGCCAAGGATGCTTGCGCCTACCGGGTCCCGAAGTGCCATGGCTCGGATCCACAGCCCATCCGCCTGCCTCTTCGCTTCCACGGTGAAGTCCTCAATGATTACGTAACCGACGGTTGCTCCGGAAAGTGTCGCAACAAACAGCAAGGCCAACAGGCCCATCCGGCGCACAACGCTCCGGATTTGCAACGACGGATTCGTTAGAACCGCGGCACGACGGCCAGACATAAGTCGAGAGGCTGGATTCACTTTGTCTGGCGATTGTCGTAGTTGCATTTGTGACTCGAAGTGCGAACAACGTGGCCCGGACCGATATCATGCACACGTATTACGACGCAGCAACAGTCCGCTCATGAATAACCGGTCCGTCGAATGACATGGCCCGAACGTTCACAAACAGAAAGCAATCTGGATGAGTCAAACCGGCGACGACAAACGACCGCTAATTGGGATGATCGGCGGAAGTGGTCTTTACGACATGGAAGGCTTGTCCAACACTCAGTGGGTGCGTGTCGAATCAGCCTTCGGAGAACCCTCCGACGAGTTGCTGTTCGGCGAGATAGATGGCCACCGGATCGTCTTCCTCCCACGGCACGGACGGGGACACCGAATCCCACCTACCCAGATCAATTACCGGGCAAACATCGATGCGCTTAAACGCGCGGGCGTCACCGATATTCTGTCGTTCAGCGCCGTCGGCTCTCTACGGGAAGATCTACCGCCGGGGTCATTTGTAGTCGTTGATCAGTTCATCGACCGGACGTTTGCGCGCGAAAAGAGTTTCTTCGGGGAGGGGTTTGCGGCTCATGTGGCCGTTGCTCACCCGACATGCAGCCGTCTTGGCGACGCCCTAGAAGCGGCGGCCAACACTGACGTAGTTGTGCGGCGCGGCGGTACGTATATAGCGATAGAGGGGCCGCAATTTTCCACGCTGGCGGAGTCCAATCTGTATCGGCAGTGGGGCTGCGACGTGATCGGCATGACCAACATGCCGGAAGCAAAGTTGGCCCGTGAATCAGAGATTTGCTACGCCACGATGGCTATGGTGACCGACTTCGACACCTGGCACCCGGACCATGATTCGGTAACTGTGGAGATGGTGATCAAGGTGCTTTCAGCAAACGCCCTTAACGCAGCATCGCTGGCCCGAAGAGCCGTACCCGACCTTCAGGATCGCCCCGAGACCTGCCCTGACGGATGCGACCGCGTACTGGACACGGCGATCATCACGGCAAGGGACTCCCGGGACCCAGAGATGGCGGCGAAGTTGAGCGCCGTAGCAGGTCGGGTGCTGTAAGAACGGGACTTGCTCCGACCGATCTGGCGACGACACTCTCTCCCCGAGCTGCTCGTCACTTACCGTCTTTCGTCCGGATGCCAGTTCGCTTTTAGCGTCGCCCTCAGGCCGGTCACCAGCTCCTCCGTTTCAACGTCCGACAACTCGGCGTCGCCGTGGAGCAGAGTGAAATAGCCGGGCGGCATGCTTCCCCTGTTGATCGTTCGCAC
>CAUZRH010000031.1:0-10436 GCA_963582115.1 Dehalococcoidia bacterium | reverse complement strand
AGCTTGCGGAAGAGCCTATGGCATCCTCCCCGGCCTCGGTCAGCCTGCTGATTACCCAGGCGCCGAACATATTGGACCGGCTGAGCCCCTCCCAGTTTGAGGAGTGGCACCGAGAAGGCATGCGTTCAATCGCAGAGTCGCCCGAGTCTGGCCCGGCCTACTACCGTCTGGAATCGGCAACATCTCGCGAAACGCTTGACCAACTTTCATCCGGCGTGGAACTGAGCCGCGTGAAGGACCTGCTGAGGACATACTGCGCTGCGCTTTCAGCGCGTGACATTGAGGTCAATCCCACCTCGCAGATCGTGGACAAGAAGATCGGTTGGGTCGACGAACAGAGTGCGACAACAGAGGGCACGACGATCTATCTGCCCCCTGTAGCCGATCGCTTCTCTCACAAAGATGAGAACTTTGGCTGGTACAAGGTCATTGCGACTCACCAGAGCTGCCACATCGAGTTCGGTAGCTTTGATTTCGACTTCGACACTCCGTCGACCCTGTTCGAAGACCTTCGACCGAACATGCAACCGGCGGCGAACTTAACCACGGACGTAACCGCCGTGGTTAAGGAACTGGCGGAGGCCGCTATTCCGGGTATCACTGGTCCGAAGACCGGGGAAGACGAGGGCGGTATCGAAACCGCCTATCTGACAGACATGGGCCGTTTCTTCGACATGTTCGTCGACAGGGCCCTGGGACTGGACATCTTCACCGTCGTGGAAGATACGCGGCTAGATGCGCGGATCCTCCACGAATACAAGGGTCTCGCAGCGAGTTACCTGCAGACACAGGCTTTTTCGCTGGCAGAACGTCCTCGTATAGAAGAGCTTCCGATGCGGGAGGCGATGGTCGAGTTCATCGTTCGCCTCAGCCTGCGCCAGACCGGAACGATCAAGGTTCCGAAGGCGTACACAGAAATCGCTCAGCAGATTCGCCGAATCGTGATCATGCTGGCCGAGATCGGCGCAACGGTTGAAGACTCCGCCGAGGCAGCAACGCGAATCTACGCCATGGTCGCAGGCGTGCCGAATAATACGATCCCCGAAGAAGAGTTTGAGGACGTGGACCTGGACGATGACATCCCGGAAGAGGAAGAGGAAGAGAACACGGAGGAGATCCTCCAGATGTTCGGCGGCGAAGGTGAGACTGCTGGCGAGGAGCCGGGCGAAGCCGGGGAGACAGACGAGCAGGAGCAGATGGACGAAGAGTCGTACGACTCTCCTGAGGACGTCGACTATCGGGGCGAGTTCAAACCCGAAATGGCGCAGCTCCTGTCCCAGATATCGATGGACGGCACGGACTTTGATGGAGAACCTGAACCCATCACCCAGGAACAGCTTGAAGAGCTGCTCAAGAACTCCACGGAGCTTGAACAGGGGGAGATGGAGGAGGGTGAAGAAGGCCAGCAACAGCAGATGGACGAGATGCTGCAGAACCTGATGAAGGAGATGCAGCAGCGCGATCCGGATAACCAGCAGTTCGGCGATGGACCACTGGTCCACGTACCTGAAGAGGGCGGGCCGCTGGAAGCGACGGAGCCCAATACTTTTGTCTACCCGGAGTGGGATTTCAGGGCGAACGACTATAAGCCCAAGTGGTGCGTCGTTCATGAGAAAGAGATGGCAGAGGGCGAGCCGCAGTTCTATCAGGACACTCTGAACGAGCACTCATCGCTGGTTCGCGAGATTCACCGGCAGTTTGAACTGGTGATGCCGGAGATGTACCGCAAGGTGAAGCGACTGGAGGACGGCGAAGAGTTTGACCTCGACGCCGTGATCGAGTCAGTGATCGACAGGCGTACCGGGACGACGCCGAGCGACAAGGTGTTCTGGCGTCGGAACAAGGTCGAGCGCGACGTCGCAGTGGCGTTCCTGCTGGACATGAGTGCGTCAACAGCTGAGGCGATTGACGAGAACAAGCGGCCGACAGATGACTGGGGCGCGCCGGATGATCCGGTTGAGTACATGGTGTGGCTGCGGTCACGCCGTGCCGAAGGGCTTCGACGGTCTTACAAGCGCATCATAGACATCGAAAAAGAAGGAATTATCCTTCTGACGAGCGCACTTGAGCAGACCGGCGACATGTACGGCATATACGGCTTCTCTGGATACGGACGGGAGAACGTTGAGTTCTACGTCATGAAGGAGATGGAAGAGCGCTGGGGACCGTCGATCCCGAAACGGATTGACCGTATCGCACCGCTTCATGCAACGCGCATGGGGCCGGCGATTCGACACGCCACCAGCAAGTTGACGAAGGTAGACGCCAAGTCGCGAATCCTGTTTATGATCTCGGACGGCAGGCCGCAGGACCGGGGCTACAGCCGTGAGGGCGTGGAGAAGGAGTACGCCGTGCATGACACGCGCGTCGCCTTCGACGAGGCCCGTAAGGCAGGCGTGACGCCGTTCTGTCTCACTGTGGACAAGAACGGACACGACTACCTGAAGACGATGATGCAGGGCATGAGTTACGAGGTGTTGTCGGACATTGCGATGCTTCCGACCCGGCTCCCGCAACTGTATAGAGAGCTCACACAGGCTTAATTGAAAAGGCCGGGGCAATACAGCCCTGGCCTTTTCGCGTCCGGAATATATACGTTCAGGCGCTGTCTCGATTTGTCGAGGGAGCAGGACGTTCCCCATCCCTGCGGGTGTCCCGAAATCTAGAAGGGACCAACGATAGTAAGACTGTTGTTGGTCTCATCGGATTCGATAAATAGACCAGACGGATCGCAACCTAGATTCGTGTTTTCAGTTCCACATCGATGGCAGGGATGCGGTTCAAGAATCGCTGGAGATGTGCGTGATCTAGTTCCACTCTCGGATGACGTTCAACCTCTTGGTCGATAGTTGTACTCGTGTTGTTCTACTAGCCTGCCGTATGCATCTATCGACCCTAATCGTCGCAACAGAGGCGACCTGGGCGCAGACCCCGTCTGCATTGCAGCGATTGAGGAAAATCGCTGCAATGCCGCCAGAGCACTATCTTCTGCTGCTTCTCGGTCCCGACCTACAACTTTTGGCGAAACATCATTACGGTTATTCGCCAACGGATCGGCAACGCATATTGGTGCCGTCCAGATGGCGGCATCATAGCCTGCGAATTCGCAGATGCGGGTGACTAACTCGCGCGAAAAGCGTGAAGTCCAGGAACCAGCTCTTATCGGAGCTTTAAATGCGGTCAGATGTCAAGGCGGACAGAAGCTGGACGATGGCCGTCGTCGCAGAGCGTTGCATCAACCACTCGGGATTACGGCGGGGGAAGCGTCCGGTTGCGACGTGAGTCCCGGAGTTGGACACCATGCCGATGAATACATTTCCGTCGTCCATGTTCACCGGCGTGACCGAGATGCCGATATCGGCCGAAAGATTTTCACGGGCAAGATTCGCCAGAACTATCGCACCGTCCTCATCGATCGAGGCAGTGTCGTGACCAAAGTGGACGGGACCTGATCCGGGTACCAGCGCTCCCCTGAAGAACGACTCGCGGTTCGGCAGCGCGTGGAGCAAGGATGCGAGCGCTCCGGAGCTGGCTCCCTCAACTACGGCCAGTGTCTGACCACGATCTATGAGGATCGAGGCCGCCCGGCCCGCTGGAGTTTCTTCATCGGTCCCCCAGATTGTCTCCCCGATCAGCCGACGTATCTCGGCCTCGACCGGCTCGATGACTTTTGCTGCGGAAGCGTGATCTGGACCGCGTCCAATCATCCGGAGATGGATGCCGTCGGTGTGAGCGTATATTCCAAGGTAGGGATTCTCCTGGCCGAATAGATCGGACAGGATTTCGTCGATGCCGCCTTCTGAAAGGCCTTGCGTCTTCAGGGTGCGTGTTGCGGTCACGCCTGCGCCCGATATCTCGGTAAACTTGGGCCCTACGGTCTCTTCCCAGACCTGTTTAAGCTCCCGGGGTGGCCCGGGCATTATCACGATGTGGCGACCGTCTTTTTCGACCCACCATCCGGGTGCTGTTCCGTTGGGGTTGGGGATGCTGGTGGCGGACGGGATTAACGTGGCTTGCTTGATGTTGGTCGGCGGCATCTCCATGCCTCTCCGGGCGAAAACCGCTTCCAGCCAGGAAAGAATGTCCGGATCAACCGTCATCTCTTCGCCGACGGCATTGGACACGGCCTCGCGGGTCAGGTCGTCGGACGTCGGGCCAAGACCCCCGGTTGAGATGACGATGTCGGACCGCTGAAGTCCCTGCTTGAAGGCCTCAGACAGGTGGTCAATGTTGTCGCCGACGTGCGACATCCACTGAACCCTGATGCCCGTCCCTGAGAGTTGCTGAGCAATAAATGACGAGTTCGTGTCCACGATCTCGCCCATCAGCAATTCGTGGCCCACGGCTAGGATCTCCGCGTTCATTTGTTTGTCCTTTGAACTGGCGCTAAGCGCAGTGCTGACCGGGCGTATCGCTACGCGTTGATCTCGGAATCATGTGAGATCGTACATAAGATACGCGAGGACAGGCCGGAATGCTTAAGGAAATGCATGGTGAAACGCTTTTGGGTCGCACGCGGATCAAGCAAATAGAGGGCCGGAGGGGATCACAACCCCGTCGTGATCCCCTCCGGCCAGATGCTCTTCTCTTATTAACCGGCCGGTTCTGCGGTAACCGGCTCGGCAGCAGCTAGATTAGCCGGGAGATCAAATATCTCTCGAATCTGCTTTCCCCACTCTGCGTCGACCACAACCACATCGGCCTGTTCGTTGGCCATGGCGTACATCCCAGTGCCGTCCGGTGTCAGATCACCCAGGGTGATGGAGATTGAATTTGCCTGTCGTAGGCCGGGCTGCAGTTCAATTTCGTATCGCACGGAAGCGTACGGAGAGTCGGAAGTCAGACCGTAAAGGGCCTGTACCTCGTCGGTAACCAAACCGACCTCTTCTACGCCGATGAATTCCGGAGCAGCAAATATGCGTATGGGATCAAGCACGGTGTTCTCTTCAAGGTCCAAATCACCATCGCACACGGCGTCTCCGCTAAGCGGTAGATCACAGACCCGCCAGGTGTTCGTGTCCAGATTGAGGCCAAATCCGCCAACGACACTGTTTTCGATGAAGAACAACGCTTCGGTCACATCCGCAACGTTCAACTCGTAACGCCACTGTGGAGTCGGGGGGGCTGAGATCAAGGAACTCAAAACCTCGCCCCATGAGGAGCTGACGAGAACGAGCTGCGGGAACCCTTCCAGTTGGGCGTAGTTTCCAGACCGGTCTGGAGTCTCGTCACCAAGAAGGAGTCGTACGGATGAACCGTCTGAAAGCCCGATAGTCACGGTCGTGGCAGGATTTTCAAGTCCATAGAGCGCCGGTTCGCCGAACGACGACTCCAGCTGTCTCTGCGATCGCGGTCCTCCGAGAAGAGTAGTGATACCACTCCATCGCTGGTGGTCGACAGGCATAGTGTCATCGCCTGCGAAGATCCAATAGTTCTCTTCCTCGTCCAGTTCAAATGCCATCACGCCGGAAGGGGATACGATCTCCACCTGTCGGATGTCGCCTTCAGGAATTGTGTAGAAGAACGGCAAACGTGTAGACACGCGCTCGACGGTCTGGTCGGTGACGACAAAGGTCACGACTATTGACGAGAGCGATACCAGTATCACTAGGACTAGGAGTAAACGAAGGTTCACTGACTAGCGCCTCCGCCACCAGGACCATACGCCGACTGCGCTGATCAGAGACGGCATCAAGAGCCAGCCTGACCACCTCACGAAGTCACGTTCAGGCGTGGTTAATACCAGCTCTCGGAACACCTTGGTCTTCGAGCGGATAGAGATAAGTTCAAAGTCACGCACAGCCCAGTTGACGGCGTTTGCCAAAAGGTCACCGTTCTTGGCAGAGGAGAAGTAGCGGTCGCTCGCAAAATCGGAATCTCCAATTACCACGATGTTTGTGCGAATCTGCTTCCCGTCCACGGTCTGGGGTGCGAAGCCGATTCGAGCCAGAGCCTCCACAGCGATGGCGACCGGGAATGGCCCCGACATGTCTTCGTCGAGATCGTACGAGTCGGTCTCACCCAACTCTTCCCAACTGTTCAAAGTCGTGGTGGCCAGTCCGGTCAACTTCAGAAGTGGTTCACCTGTGGGGGTACGGTCGATATTGTCGTCCATGATGGTACGACCGATGAACGTCGCACCGGGCATGTAGACCACGTCTAGCGGTTCGGTAATCGGGTGCGGCGGATCGAACTGTCGGTTTGATCGGGTGATCTGTAGGAAGTTGGGTTCCGGAGCGACGAAGCTGGTGGCGTCCACCAGGTGCCCGGTACCGATCGCAACGCCGAATTCTCCAAGCAGGTCTCTATACGAAGAATCAGGGTCGGGTTCAAACATGAATATCACGCTTCCACCCCTGTCCATGTACGCCTTGAGAATCTCCGTCTCATCACGGAACTCACCGCTCGCCTGAATGAGTTCGGTCCTGGGATCGGCGAAAATCAGCGCCGCCGGAAAGTCATCTTCGTTGTCTGAAATGATCTGGGGAATCAGGTCGATTAGCGTAGCCGACCGAACACGGTAGTTGTCCCTGATCAGTGCGAGGGCGGCCTGTACGTACCCCTTACCGTCACCGTTGTTGTCCGTAGCAGTGATGTCACGCTCCCCGTGACCTGAGACGAAGAACACCTGCTTCTGGCGGACCTGGTTTACCACGAGCATCGCTGTGGTGATTCCCTGCTCATCAAAGATGTCAGGGCTTGTCAGCGGATTTCCTCCGACGACGATGTCGGTACGCCTTGAGTCGGTCGCTTCGATAGCGATGGCCGGCGTTTGAGATACGCCGTAATCAGAAGCGACATTCGGCTGAAGAACCGGGTCAACGAGTTCGAAGTTGAAGTCCTCCGCTGCCCGCCGTGAGAACTCGGATAGAAGGTCTTGCGTGTCACGCCAGGCGGCTGCGCCTTCGGCCGTATCTATCTCCAGGAAAACGGTTGCCTGGATAGGTTCGCCAAGTGTGGACAGCAACTTGACGGTCTGTTCAGACAGGCCAAATTGGTTGTTCGTCGTGACGTCAGTCCGGAGCCAGCCCGGAGGGTTGTCTTGATCGCTCAACCACCAGAGTACGAAGTTGCCAAGTGTTAGCAGCGCTATGAATGAACCTACGACGATAACTGTATTGACGCCGTAACGGCCTCGGCGACCGAAGATAGCTCTTGCTACCTGCCGCCAGGATGTGGCGATCGAGATGCCGAGGAGGATGAGGCCTATGAGCATCGTCCACTGACCGCTAGAACTCAGGTCACGGATAAAGACGAAGACCAGTGCTCCGACGATGAACGCGCCAAGACCGGCCACGACCAGCATGTATTTGAATGAGGTCAGATTGTTACGGAACGCGTCGACCAGAGAGCCACGGGGACGAGACTCGTCAGGTCGGGATGAAATGCGCCGCGCGCGTTCGGCGTCTGGATCCAGGTTAGCCATGGTGCTCTAGCGCCACCTTCTCGATTCGAGGAGAACCACAGTCACAAAGAGGAAAACCGCCGTAATCGAAACGTAGTAGGCGATGTCTGTGACCGAAACAATCCCGCGGGCGAAGTCGGCAAAGTGTCCGCCTTCAACGACTCCGAAACTTGATGTGTCAAATACTGAGAATGAACTCCCCAACTGGAAGTTCGAGACAATTTCTTCCGCCGTACCGGTCAGTCGGTCGGCAACGAAGTTACTGACGGTCAGGGCCGTGAGCAGACCGGCTCCCACGACCAGACTAACCAGCTGGTTGCTGGAAAGCGCAGACGCCATGAGTCCGATAGCAAGAGTCGCTGAACCGTAAAGAAGAACGCCAAAGTATCCGGTAATAATCGGGCCGATATCGGGGTCGCCGTACCAGGCCAGTACGACCACGAAATACAGAGTTCCGGCGACCATCAGCGCCAGCATGACGAATGCGGCGATGAACTTGCCCATGACGATCTCCCACTCACGTACCGGGGAGGTCATAAGCAGTTCAAGTGTTCCCAGTTTCTGCTCTTCCGCAAGCAGCCGCATCGTCAGTGCGGGGGACAGGAAAACCATGAAGAAGATGGAGCCGGCTATGTATCCCCTGATACTCGCCTCGGAGAACGGGTCGGATACGGAGGCGACAAAGAAGAAGCCTGTGATTGCCAAGAAAGACGCCGCCACAACGTAAGCCATTGGCGACGCGAAGTAGGTTTTGACTTCTTTCCAGGCGATTGTCTGAATGTTACGCAAATGTATTCTCGGGTTTCTGATCGACTGTTAAACGATCCGAAAACCAGGTGCTTGTTAGATTCAGTCCGGGGTTGATTCGTCTGTAGTCAGTTCCAAGAAGATCTCTTCCAGGGTCATCGGGAGCGGGTGCAGGTTCACAAGGCCCCAACCAGAATCGACGATAGTCCTCGCCACATCCTCGGCTGCGCCTTCGTCGGGACGGGCGTCGACCACGAGGGCAACGATGCCCTCGCCCAACATGCGTTCTTGCACCGGTCGGGTGTCTCGGCGTACGTCCACTATGTGCTGGAGTTTTCGGAGTGCCGTGATGGCTTCGCTGGCTTCAGTCCCGCGGACGCTGACTTCAATGCGCTCCGCGTTC
The DNA here is from genome assembly GCA_963582115.1 of Dehalococcoidia bacterium. Lineage (GTDB taxonomy): Bacteria > Chloroflexota > Dehalococcoidia > Lucifugimonadales > Lucifugimonadaceae. The sequence goes on along the minus strand of CAUZRH010000031.1, from coordinate 1,881 downwards.
TGGAGCCGTCCTGACAGATTCTCAGGGTCGTCGTCGGCGACGATCCTACCTTCATGGATAACCAGCACCCTGCGGCAGATAGCGCTGACCTCTGGAAGGATGTGGGAACTCAAGATCAAGGTGTGGTCGCCGCCAAGCTCGCTAATAAGAGAACGTGTCTCGACGACCTGGATCGGGTCGATGCCGATAGTCGGCTCGTCCATGATCAACACGTCTGGCTCGTGGATGATCGCCTGGGCGATGCCTACACGCTGGCGATAACCCTTTGAAAGTTTCCCGACCAGCGCGTTCCGGTACTCGCCAAGTCGGACGGTGTCGATGATGACGGGGAGCCGCTCGTCAATCCATTTGCGGTTCATTCCCCGGAGTTGGCCCATGTACTGAAGGTAGTCCGTGACGGTCATGTCCAGGTAAAGCGGGACCGACTCCGGGAGGTAGCCAATATGGCGACGGGCGTCCAGCGAGTGGGAGACAACGTCGTAACCCGCAATGGCGGCCGTTCCCTCGGTGGGAGGCGTGAAACCCGTGAGGACACGCATGGTAGTCGTCTTTCCGGCACCGTTAGGTCCGAGGAAGCCGACTACTTCACCTTGTTTTATGTGCGCGGACACGTCGATAACGGCGGGGTAGTCGCCGTAAGACTTCGACATGTGTTCGAGCCGGATCATCTTTTTCTGGAGCCTTCTTCCTGAAGTAGTTGTGACGGGGCCGTGACCCCGACCATACATGATGACTACGTCGTGTACCCATCCGTCGGATTGCAGCAAGGTCGAGATGCCCGCGCAACCGGAGTATCTTAGCCCACGCCACGACCGCGGGCCAACAGGAAACGTGACCGTACTGAGTGAATACCTGATCAGCGCGGGGTCTCGATCCCTGCGGTGCGTCACGGGCAGACAAGAACCGGTACTCAAAATTAGGTATTTGCCGTCCAAGGTGGATGTAGAATCTGAGTAACTTCGGGAAACCGTGGTCGGTGATTGGGAAACTCGTCGAGAATGATTTACCGACCAAATGTGCCTTTTCACCTCCCGATGTTAAACAAGCGGGGGAAATGACGGGTGCTCGTGACTAACGAAAAGCCGATATATCTGGACCATGCCGCCACGACTCCTCTTAGAAAAGAGGCGTTAGAGGCGATGATGCCCTTCTTCTCAGACGTGTTCGGCAACCCGAACAGTCCTTATGCCTTTGCGCAGGAGGCCAGGAACGCGGTCGACGAAGCGCGGGAAAAGGTAGCCGCAGTGCTGGGGAGCCGGACGCGGGAAGTGGTGTTCACGAGTGGCGGCACGGAGTCGGATAACACCGCAATCAAAGGCGTAGCTTCTGCTCTGAAGCCAAGCGGTAAGCACATCATCACGACCGCCATAGAGCATCACGCCATAATCCACTCTTGTGAGGAACTCGTTGAGGCCGGATATGAGGTGACCTACCTTCCGGTTGGCAGCAACGGCGTAGTGGATCCCGGAGCCGTTGAAAAGGCGATTCGAGAAGACACGATTCTCGTAAGCGTGATGTACGCCAACAACGAGATCGGCACGGTCCAGGACATCGCCGAGATCGCACGCCGGACGCATAGCAAGGCGCGTGCAATGGGCCGCAACATCGTCGTTCACACGGACGCCGTACAGGCGGCAGGATGGCTGACTCTGGATGTGAACGAGCTAGACGTGGACATGATGAGTCTGTCTGCTCACAAGTTCCACGGACCGAAGGGCGTCGGAGTTCTGTACGTTCGGAGAGGAACGCCGTACAACCCGCTGATAGTCGGCGGTGGCCAGGAGCGTCAACGCAGATCTGGCACGGAGAACGTTCCCGGCATCGTCGGGGCATCGGTCGCACTGGAACTTGCGGAGAGCGAGCGTGAGGCGGTGTATGCCA
>CAUZRH010000030.1:0-10808 GCA_963582115.1 Dehalococcoidia bacterium | reverse complement strand
CGCCCTCGCCACTTGCGTTCGAAGCGGATGATACATCTACTTCCGTTATTTCTTATGGCAGCACATACCTGATCGGACGTTGACCGTTCGTAGATGCCGCTTTTAGAATCACGGCTCTGGAAGTCACACCGCTGGGAGGCAGCTCTTACGACGAGAGCCGCGCTTGTTAATTAGATCGCTAGAGGTTTTCCGATGACCACCGTTGCGCATCCGACGGAAACAGATATCGACCTGTTGGGTCATCTGTATCGTCGTGCCGGTTTTGGAGCGACCCGTGAGCAGCTCGAAAGTTACGCAGGGCGTAGCTATGAGGACACGGTAGAGACGCTCTTGAATCCCGACCCGAAAAGGGACATTCAGGATGATGTTATGGAGCGTTACATCCACGGCGAAGGACCACCGATTTTCGTCGCCGGGTGGCTGTACCGCATGATTAACACCGAAGCCCAGCTCCAGGAAAAGATGGCCCTCTTCTGGCACCACGTTTTCGCTACGGGGCTTGTCAAGAACGAGCATGTGCTATCGGCGAAAAACCAGATCAAGATGTTCAGGCAAAACGGGATGGGTGACATGACCACCATCCTGAACGACCTGTCACGTGATCCAGCGATGCTGTTCTGGCTGGACAACAACGAGAACCGGAATGGCGAGCCTAACGAGAACTACGGACGAGAGTTGCTTGAGCTGTTCTCTATAGGCGTGGGCAACTATTCGGAACAGGACATCAAGGACGCATCTCGAGCCTTTACCGGCTGGACCTTTGAGCAGCCACCGCCGCTGTATCCGCACGGCTATTACCCGGCGAAGTTCCTGTTCCGTGAGGACGACCACGACAACGGCGAGAAGACTTTCCTGGGTGTCACCGGCAACCTGAACGGCGGCGACATCATCGACATAATCGTTAAGTCGCCAGCAAGTGCCCGGTTCATCTGCCGCCACCTGTATAACTTCTTCGTGGCTGATGAGCCTCAGGTCCCGTCCTGGAACGATGTCCCCCCGCTTGATCCGGAGGGAATTGCCACGATGGAGGCGAAGTACATGGAGACCGGCGGAGATATCCGCGAGGTGCTCCGCGTGATGCTCAACTCAGACTTCTTCAAGGCCGCACGATTCAAGAAGGTGAAGAGCCCGACGGAGTTCATCGTCGGCGTACTGAAGCTGGTTGGCTCGCAATCCGAAATGGCGCCGGGCATGACCAAGTACGCATCGGCCATCTCTGTCATGGGCCAGCAGTTGCTAGATCCTCCGACGGTCGAGGGCTGGCACACCGGGGGTGAGTGGATCGACGGCGGCAACCTGACCGAACGGGTCAACTTTGCGGTCGACGAAATTGGCGACGGGGCTGCACCCGGGATTCAGGCGATCATCCAGCGGGTCAAGGATTCAGAAGCGCTGGGGTCCTCCGAAAGCATTGTTACGGCCGTGCTGGCCGAGACCGGCTCGGTAGAGGTAAGCGAGAGAACACTTCAGGCCCTGAAGGATTTCGCCGACGACGCAGCGGGTGAGGACGACGCCATCCGCGTGATCAGGTTATTACGGCTTGCGGTCGCAACACCTGAATACCAGTTCGCCTAAACAGACCCATTCCAGAAGACCAGAAGATTAGAGACATTTGAGGCCGGCGGTCGCCGGGAGGAGCTCCAAAATGGTCACCCTGACAAACGGCAAGCCACCCGTACTGGTCATAGTCCAGTTGACGGGCGGAAACGACTTCATGAACACGCTTATCCCCTACACAAGTGGGCTATATCACGACTCCCGACCGGTAGTTGGCGTGAGCGAAGACCGTGTTCTTCCCATTAACGATGATCTGGGCTTCCACCCGTGCGCCGCTCCGCTCAAGGAGATGTTCGACGCCGGTGACGTGGCCATCATTCAGGGCATTGGCTACGAGAACTCAAATCGCTCGCACTTCCGGGCGATGGACATCATGCACACGGCGGAGCCGAATAGCATCGCCACCGAGGGCTGGCTGGCCCAGGCTCTGCGAGAGATCGACCCGGACACCAAGAATGTCCTGACCGGCGTCAGCTTCGGTCGCGGCCTGCCTCGAGCTATGGCCGCCCCGGGCGTCTCCGTGACCTCGGTCGGAGACCTGGACAGCTACGGCTTGCTGACCGGTGTCGAGATCGAAGAACACAGGGCGAAGGAACTGGACATCTTCAAACGGATGTACACCCCGGCCATCGGCTCCGGCCCGGTGATGAGCTATCTCCACCAGACCGGCGGCGATGTGATGACCGGTGCGGACCTGCTGAAGACGGTTCCCGCCAACTACTCATCCACAGTTGAGTACGCCGACAACCCGATTGCCAAGAGTCTCAGGGACGTCGCACGCGTGCACACGTCAGGTCTTGGAACCCGAATCTTCTACACGCAGCATGCCGGATACGACCACCACGCCATCGAAGTTCCGAACCACGAGCGACTGCTGACGGAGCTGACAGGCGCGCTCAGGGACTTCATGGCGGACCTGCGAGAACATGACGCCTCTGAAGAGGTAATGATCTACGTCTTCACGGAATTTGGTCGTCGGATCGCAGACAACGGCAGCGGCACGGACCACGGCTCAGGCGGCGGCGCTTTCATCGTCGGCGAGCGCGTGAAGGGCGGACTCTACTCCGAGTACCCGTCACTTGATCCGGCCGATTGGGCGAACGGCGAGGACCTGGCTCACACGATCGACTTCCGGAGTATCTACGCCACCCTGCTAGAGCAGTGGATGAGCATAGATTCGACCGAGATCGTCCGCGGCAAGTACGAGCAGATAGACCCGTTCGCGGCCGCCTAGCCGTTCCTTAATGATCGCCAAACTTCCAGAACTCCAGACCAACAGGAGCTGACACCGTGGCCAGACCATACGGACTGCTGAGAGCAGGATTTCCATACGTTATGTCGCTTGGGATGAGGCGAATAACGAACTTCCCGATCGACATCGCACTTGGCAATGAAGACCGGATGTACGTCCTGTGCCGCCAGGAAAATGCGGCGCTGATCCGCATCTACAACTACGACGATCTGGACCTGGGTGCTATCGGAAGCTGGGGCACCGACGAAGGTCAGTTCCAGTGGCCGGTCGCCCTGATCGCCGATGCCGACGAGAACCTGTTCGTGTCGGACGAAGCGCTGCACCGAATCACGCAGTTCAGCAAGGACGGCGAGGTCCTTGGCACATGGGGCGAGCGCGGCTCCGGCGACGGTCAACTAGACCGACCTGCGGGCATGAGCTTCGACCTGGACGGGAACATCCTGATCGTGGACTCAATGAACCACCGTGTTCAGAAGTTCACACGTGATGGAAAGTTCCTGAGCAAGTTCGGATCGCACGGCTCCGGCGACGGCGAACTTGAGTCACCCTGGGGCATCACCGTCGACGAGCTTGGCGATATATACGTCGCCGACTGGGGCAATGACCGGATCCAGAAGTTCAATAGCGACGGCGAGTTGATCTTTGCCTTCGGCAGCACAGGCGACGGCGATGGCCAGTTCAACAGGCCGACAGGCGTCGCAGTGGATCTGGATGGCGATATTTACGTTGCGGACTGGGGCAATGACCGGGTCCAGCTTTTCAACGAAGAACCTCGATTTGTCCAGAAGTTCCTGGGCGAGGCAACGCTGTCGAAAATCTCCCGCGAGTACATGCTGACGAACGCCACCCCGAACCGGCTGCGTGACATGGCGAACCTGGAGCCACAGCGTGCCTTGAGACGGCCGAAGTCGGTCGTAATTACAGGGGATGGCCGGATGCTGGTGACGGATACCGATTCGTACCGGCTGCAGGTGTACCAGAAGGAAGTAATCCCTCTCTTGCCGACGCAGCTAGCGCCGCCAATGAGGTCGCCCACACTCCACCAGGAGTAAGGGCCAGGCTGGGCGGCTATTTGGGGTAGGGATCGACTGTACCGGAGCATGCCCGGGTGGCCAACGGGTGGGCCTTGATCCCGAATTGAAAATTACGCCAAAGAGAAAATTACCCAAATGACAATCAAAAAAATAATAAAAGCAATGATTGGGGCAAATATCCCGCCAACCGTGGCCATCATCGCATCAAGAAATGGTCCCATTACTTCTTCACGCTCCCGCTAACTAAGTCTAAATGGTCCTCAAGTTCCAACTTAGCTCGAACAAAACTGTTCGAACGGTGAATAGTCAACGTCGGTATGGTGTCCTAGTGACAATGCCCATGCGCTGAAACGCCGTCCCTTCGAAAGCCGCCGGACGTTGTCGCATTTAGAACTTCAAAATCCCAATATCACTGCAGTGTGGCAGGATCACGAAGCCTGAGTATTCGCTGAGGCTGCCGTCCATCAGGTCTGTTGCGAGCAGTCCTGACATGACCCGGATGCCTCCGGGGCCGAGTGCGCCCGGCGTGTCCAGGTCCCGCGTCGCCACAAACTCGCCGTTGATGAAGAGTTGTCCTTCTGTCCCCTCATAAATAAGGGTCAGCTGGTTGGTTTCGCCTGACGTGAGATCGAACGAAAACGCTCCTCTGTCCATATCTACTTCGGAACTGAACGTCCTGGCGCGCATGAAGTGGCCCCAAGTGCCTGTACCGGTGCGGCAGGCCTCCGTCGACCGGTCCAAATAGTGGTGGCAGTTGCGTTAGCGTTATCGGCCTGGATCGTAGCTGTTACGGAGAGCTCAGAGCTAGGCGTGCCATCTACGGAATCGACCGATCCGCTTGCACAGGGCACTGAGATGGTGGCAGTACCGGCCAGCGTGAGGAAGAATATGTAGACCCGTGTCAGCATTCGACTACTCCGGAAATCGAAACTGTTTATGGGCAGCCGGTTGCCGATAATATTGCACCTTCGTCGCTCTCCTACGCATAGGAGAGGACACGAGAGTTTGCTACCGTTTCGCGTAGCCGAATAAATCGCCATCTATGCCAAAGTGCAGGAGATTCGAGCGCGGGCGTGGCAAGCGCCGCCCCTCAAGCATCAGTGGGTACCACCCTCAAACCCACCCTGAGGTTCTCGAAGGGTCCGTCCACCGACCACGCGCCTAGGCGAACAGACCCTCACGCTGGAACACACCGGCCAGGATCTCGATCCCCTCGCCGATCTCTTGCGGCGAGTTATGGCTGTAGGTCAGTCGCAGGTAATTCGACATATCGCGGTTGGCCCGGAACACCGGCCCCGGGTTGTACTTAACATCGGCCTCGACAGCCGCCGGCAACGCCGCCATCGTGTCTGCGCCCTCTGGCAGCTCAACCCAGATCATCATGCCGCCGTCCGGCTTACTCCATGACGTGTTCGACGGAAAGTGCTTTGCCAGCGCACCCAGCATCGAATCACGACTCGCCCTGAGCGACCCTGCGACATCGCTGATGTACTCCTCCCGATTATCGGTGAGGTACTGGTACACGCCCATCGCCGCCAGGTGACTTGGGATGCCGCCAAAGCGAATCTTCTTGAGCGACTCCATAACCGGCTCCGGCACCACCCCGTAGCCAATCCTAAGGCCGCAGCCCATGAGCTTGGTGTAAGCGGAGACGTACATCACGCTGTCCTGGTCATCCATACCAAGCATTGCCGGCGGGAGCGGGTCTCCGTCGATCCGGAAATCTGCGTACGACTCATTCTCAAAGATCGGAACGCCGTATTTTTGGGACACCTCCACCATATGGCGGCGTCTGTCGTGGCTCAAAGTCACGCCCATCGGGTTCTGGAACACCGAGATCGTGTAGATCAGCTTGGGCTTGAGACCCTCTGCGACCACCTCTTCGATCATCCGCTCCAGCGCTTCCGTGTCCATACCGTTGCTATCGGTCGGAACGTGCCGCACATCCGCGCCGCGCTCAAGCAGCATCTTCATGGTCCCGAGGTAGCTGAACTCTTCGACGAACACCACGTCGTCGGGGTCGATGAACACGTCGAGGATTGCGCCAATAGCACCGCCCGCGCCGCTGCTCAAGAATATGGACTCGGGGTCTGTCGGCGAGCCACGCTGCCCGGCGAGTATTCCGGCGATCAGCTCACGCATGCCGAGGTGGCCCTGCGGCGGTGGGTACTGGGAGAGGGTCGTACCCTCGGCCCGAATCACCTTGCTCAGGGACTCGATCAGGCCTTCTGTCGGGAAGACGCCTTTATCGGCATAAGTAACCGAAAAGACGTACTTCGTGTCCGCCTGAAGGCCCACCGGCATCTCGACCAGCAATGGCATATTAGAAGAGAACAGTCCTGAATAGTCCATCGGGTGAACACCCCCGCTCACGTTCGATTAACGATGTTGGTGCTTGTGGTGCACGCTATTGTGCATCACGCATGCGCGCCGGTGACAGTGTAGTGGGCTAGAAGCGAGAGGACGCTTGGAGAGGGCGAGAGGGTCTACGGAACGACGTTGCTCAAGTAACATGCGTCAATTAATTCAATGTCAACGGAGGAAATGGAATGGCAAACGATAGGGTCGCGATAGTCACAGGGGCTGGCAGCGGTGTTGGCAGAAGCGCAGCGTTGGCATTACTCGGCGATGGCTACAAAGTCACGCTCGTGGGGCGAAGAACCGAAGCGCTCGAAGAAACAGCAGCATTAGCTGGAAACAACGCCGGAAACGCTATATCCGTTTCAGCCGACGCCGGAAATGCCGACGCCGTTGCCAACGTATTCAAGAAAACCATGGAATCGTTCGGCAGACTCGACGTGCTCTTCAACAACGCAGGAATCAGCACAGGCGCGCCGTCACTGGAACAGATCACACCCGAACAGTGGCAGTCCGTCGTCGACATCAACCTCACGGGCACGTTCTTATGCACACGGGAAGCCATGCTGATCATGAAGGATCAGGACCCCATGGGCGGTCGGATCATCAACAACGGCTCCATCTCAGCCTACGTCCCCCGACCAGGCTCCGCCCCGTACACGGCAACCAAACACGGCGTCACCGGACTCACCCGTTCGACCTCGCTCGACGGACGCAAATACGACATCGCCTGCTCCCAGATCGACATCGGAAACGCAGCCACTCCCATGACGCAACGAATGGGAGGCGGAGCCATGCAGGCAAACTTGGAACTGGCCCCAGAACCCACCTTCGACGTCGGCTACGTCGGCCAACAGGTTCTGTTTATCGCAAACCTACCCCTCGACACCAACATCCAATTCATGACAATCATGGCAACGAAAATGCCCTACATCGGCCGAGGCTAACCCGCTCCCACCAACACCGATCAACCCGACGCAGCCCCGAAACCTGTCAGGATTCAACCAAAAAGACCCCGGAAATCTCCGGGGTCTTTTCACGTAGATTTCACGCCAAACCTAGTCGAGTATCAGCTCTGTCCTCTCAGATATTCCAGTACCACCTAAACCACGACACCCGAAGATTTCCATGTATTCACGTGATGGAGAAATCGCAGCGATCCAGACCGTCACTCCGTCATAGTTCTGATTCGCCGCCACGACGATCCCGCCGATCAGGCCCCCTTCAAGCAGCGGGCGTAGTCCAAGGGTGGCTCTCACGAGACCGGAAGTCTTGTCAGGTACGTCAACTCATAACTTGCCTCGCATGCGGCTGAAGCGCTCTCGCCATGACCTACGTCCCGGCCTTAACCATCTACTCAGCGAAGTGCGGCATAACCTCGTCAGCGAACATCCGCATACCGTCCAGCATCTTGCCCTGATCGAGGCCTGCTGCACCGAACGCACATCGGATTGAGTTGATTCCGAGGGATCGCAGGTTTTCGATTCGCTCGATCACGACTTCCGGCGTCCCGATCAGCGGCAGGATTCCCACATCTCGGGCGTTCTTTGAGGCCGCTGCCCGGTCACGATCCCGGTGCTCCCAGTGTTTGTAGTCATCAGGCGTCGTACCGGCGGCGGTTCTGGGGTTGCCGACCCGTGCGAACTCTTTTTCGATCTCGTCTTCCAGCCCTGCGATATCCGACTCCGCCTGTTCCTGGGTCCGAGCAACGTAGACGTTCACCGCAACGGCAAGGTCGACGTGCTCGTGGGGGTTCCCGTAGTGCTCCATACGGTCGTGCCACAGCCTGAGCACATCAGGAACCTGCCCCATGCTTGCGGTCGGCCCTCCGACGATGATCGGCATGTTCTGGCTGGCTGCGAAATCGACGCTCTCCGGGCTGGTGCTGACGGCGATATGTATCGGAACCCCGCCCTCTTGCAGCGGCTTCGGGATCACACGTACGTCCTTAACATCAATGAAATCGCCCTTGAAGGTCAGCGGTTCTGGCTTCCACGCCTGCTTGATGACCGCCAGGTACTCCTTGAACTTGGCACGGGCCTCACCAATGTCCAGTCCGTAGGCCTCAAACTCCATGCGCTGGTAGCCTGCACCCACACCAAGGGTCAGTCGACCGCCCGAGAGGATGTCCACGGTCGCGGCTTCTTCAGCCACCTGAATGGGGTTGCGGAAGGGAAGGACGACGATCGCCGTTCCGATGCGTGCGTTCTTTGTGCGTGCCGCAACGTGGCCGAGCATGGAGAAGATGCCGGAGACGAGTCCGTGGCGTGAGAAGTGGTGCTCCGCCAGCCAGATCTCGTCCATCCCCATCGAATCGCCGAGTTCGATTCTCTCCATGGAGCGGTTGATGCTGTCTGCGTAGTTAACGTCCTGGTGCCACCGGACGAGTTCAAATTGGCCGAACTTCATGGGGATGCTGGTCCTCTCGCCGAATATGTGCAGGCGCTCCGCCACCGATTGGCTCGCCTCGTGGCGCACATCTTATGCCGGACACGCGTAATTCGCTCACGGCTGTCCGACAAGCACGACTTCCGGGTCAACGAGGACGAACGCTTGCGCGGGAACACAGGGCCATGCTCGTGTCCCAGGATGTAAAGGGGAGTGAGCTAGCGTTGTTGTTGGACGGGGGGTATGCCGTAGACGGGGGTGGGGATGTGCTCGAGGCGGGCTTTGAGTTGTAGCGCGAGGTATATGGAGTAGCTACGGGATCCGGCGAGGTTGCCGCCGTGGAACCAGAGGTTGGGTTGCTGGGTAGGCTTCCACATGTTGCGGAGTTCGCCTTCCCAGGGGCCGGGATCGTACTGGGTGTTGGAGCCGAGGCCCCAAACCTGGCCGACGCGGTCGGCGACTTCTTTTGAGATGAGCTTTTCGGCCCACTGGACCATGTTGCCGTAGCCGGTGCCGTAAACGATGAGATCGGCGGAGAGTTCTGTGCCGTCGGTGAGTACGACGGTGTTGGGGGTGATGCGCTCGATACTGACACGGGTGTGGAGTTTGATGTCGCCATTGATGACGAGTTCGGATGCGCCGACGTCGATGTAGTAGCCGGAGCCGCGTCGGGCGTATTTCATGCTTATGCCGGTTTCGTCTGGACCGAAGTCGAGGAGGAACCCGGAGGCTTCGAGGCGGGCGTAGAAGTCTGCGTTGGCGGCGCGGGCGGCAGCTGTGGCCTGTTTGGCGGCGATGGGGGCGAGGGCGTTTATTTCTGAGGCGGAGATGAGGTCGGCGCAGTCGGTGGTGATGCCGGCGGCGACAGCGGTCTCAGAGTAGTTGCCGATTGCGGTGGAGCGCTTGTCGCCGCCGGAGCGGACGACGGTGGTGGGTGAGCGCTGGATCAAGGTGACGGTAGCGGCGTCGTTCTCCCAGAGGCCGTGGGCGATGTCTTGGGCGCTGTTGTTGGAGCCGAGCACGATGGCCTGCTTGCCGGTGTAGGACGCGGCCGTACGGAACTCGCTGGAGTGCATGATGTCGCCGGTGAAGGTTTCGGCGCCGGGGATGTTAGGGATGTTGGGGAAGCCGGACATGCCGGTGGCGAGGACGATGTGGGTGGGCCGGAGGGTGAGGGGCTGGCCGTCACGGAGCAGATCAACACGCCATGAGTTGGCGGCTGCGTCGTATTCGGCATGGGTGCATTCGGTGGAGGTCCAGTAGTTGAGCTCCATGATCTTGACGTACGTCTCGAGCCAGTCGCCCATCTGGTCTTTGGGCGTGTAGATGGGCCAGTGGTCCGGGAAGGGGAGATAGGGCATGTGGTCGAACCAGACCGGGTCGTGGAGCACGAGGGAGTCGTAGCGGTTGCGCCATGAATCGCCGGCGTTCTGGTTGCGTTCGACGACGATGGAGGGGACGTTGAGGCGGCGGAGACGCGCCGCGAGGGCTATTCCGCCCTGCCCGCCGCCGATGATGAGGACGTAGGGCTGGGTGGTATCGCCAAGTTCGGCCTGCTCGCGCTGCCGGCGCTGGAGCCAGGTGGTGCGGTCTTTGTGTGCGCCGTGGTCGACGCCCATGTCGCGGGTGAAGCTCTGCTTTTCTTCATGGCCGGTGAGTTCCTGGAGGGCGGTGAAGAGTTGCCAGGCTTTGCCGTCGCGGAGACGGAGGCGGCCTTTGGCGCGGCCAACGTTGGTGGCAAAGGTGAGCCAGGCGTCGGTGACGCCGTCCGTGGTGGTGGGGTCACCTTCGAGTTGCCAGTCTGTGGGTGCGGTGGCGGCGTTACAGGCCTGAAGCATGTGGTAGATCTGATCGCGGCCTTCAAGGGTTTTGATGTTCCAGGTGAAGGCGACGAGGTCACGCCAGTAGGAGTCTTCGTGGAAGCAGTTGGCGGCGGCCTCGGCGTCGTTGCGGGCGAGGGCGTCGGCGAAAGCTTCGAGCCATGTGGCGGTCTCGATGGCAGAAGCGGTGGCGGGTTCGATGGTGGTAATGGCGGTGGCTCCGAGGGTGGGGCGTCGGGACGCCTCGATGAGTGGGTGGAAGGTATGCGATGTGGGGGGGGTGATCCCGAAAGATGAGAATAACGCACCCGGCCTGTATTTGGCCGGGATGGACCTCATGCGGGGCGGCCAACTAGGCCACCCACTCCTAACCCTCGACCGCCTCCAAAGGCACCTTGG
>CAUZRH010000029.1:0-10912 GCA_963582115.1 Dehalococcoidia bacterium | reverse complement strand
CACGGATCTGTCGGATGAGTTGCGAACCGGCTACACATCATCGACGCCGTTCATCTGGGTAGAGCGCATCTCGGATAGAACCGGGCCCCAGGTCGATATCGCAGCGCTCGCTGAACGCAATGACTTCGTTGGCGCAGTCATGAAACGCAGCATTGCCGCCCTTGAAGGAGGAGATGCCACCGAGGGCGAGCTTCTCAGATCCCTTGAAGGCGTCTTAGGCCACAGGCGCTTCGCCGGAGTGCTGGACATGCCGGATGATCCGCAACTGGCAGAGATCATTGACGCCGCTCGCTGGGAGCTGGCCGAGTTGTTCGAGCGCGAGGAATAGCATGCGCATAACTCGGTTGGAAATGGACAACTTCGGCCCGTTCAATGGCAGGCAGGTCGGCGAGTTCTCGCCCGGGCTTACGGTAGTTCACGGTCAGAACGAAGCTGGAAAATCTGCCCTCCGCGCCTTCATGCGTGTGGTCTTGTTCGGTTTCCCGCAACGTCGTTCGCCAGACCGTGCCATTTATTACTACGAACCCACGTTACCCGGTGGAGCTGCCGGCGGGGTCCACATAACGAACTCATCCGGCGATCCGTACCTTATCCACAGAGTCGAGGGCACCCGCGGCGGGCCGGTCACGATCTCTGGCACTCGGGATGGAGCAGAAGACCTCCTCAGAGAGTTGACCGGCGACGTGGACGACGCGTTCTACCAAAATGTCTTCAGCATCAGCCTCTCAGAGCTTCAATCGTTCGAAGCACTCGGTCGTGGTGAGATCACCGAGAGGATCTACTCCGCCGGCCTCGGCATCGGCAATATCAGTCTCCGGGACGTATCGAAACAGCTCGACGACCGCATTTCGAAATTTCGTCGCGTTCGGTCCGGATCGTTATTCGATCTAGAGAAAGAGTTAAGCGCCGCTCAGGGTGAGCTAGATGACCGGCGCCGTGAGTTATCCGGGTACGAGAGGATTTCTGATGACCTCCGTGCCTTCCAAACCCTGGCATCTGAACTTGAAGAACGTCTAATTTATCTCAGGACAGACGAATCACGTGCTCTACGACTCTTAAAATTACGGGATCCTTGGCTCATAGCACAGCGTGTCAGGAATGATCTCAATCAACTTCCAGACACGTCAAAATTTCCGCCCGGCGGACTCGAACGCCTAGCCGAATATAAACATTCTTTAAATCAGCTAGAGGAACAGAAAATTAAGGGGGAGCGAAACGAACGGGAACGAGAACGCCACGTATCCGGCCTTCCTGTGGTCGAAGTGTTCATAGATCGCGAAGATGATGTGCGACACACCGTATCGCGCATCGGGGCTTACGAGACAGTTACTAAGGAGTTGCCCGGGCTTGTCGCCAGTGCGAACGAAACAGAGCAACGGGTCATGCGTGATCTCGCCTCCATCGGGCCAAAATGGACTGCTGAGAAACTGGGACAGTTTGTTGATCCAGCGGGTTCAATCGCAAAAATACAGACCGCTGCAGAGGCCAAAGACGAGGCAGGACGAACGAGTTCAAGCGCCTACGGGGACCTAGAAGCATCAGAAAAAGATGTCCGTGAGGCCACCGAAAAACTCGACGTCGCCGATAACCACCTCCGGTCAATAGCGGATATCCCAACAGAAACCATAGACGAGCTCAAACGCAAACGGGACCGACTCACTCGCCTTCAAGGTGCAATCGCTGACCTTGACCAGGATCAGACACGCCCCACGGGATCGATCGCGGTTTTCTCCTCGCGAAACGCGTTGATTCTCGGATTGGCGCTGATCGTTATCGGACTGGCTGGTATCGTCTGGGCTGTCGCCGTATCAGAGGTCACCGGAGTTGTAATTGGTTCGGTCGCTACTCTCACAGGCGCGTTCCTGACCATAAAATCCGGTCGCCAAGAGCTGGCTATCGGTAGAACCGAGCCAGATGTGGTCGAAGAAATTGACTTGATTTCTACAGAACTTGGCTTGACGCCACCAATAACGGGACGACTTATCGTAGAAGTCGGCAACGCTTTAATTCGCGATATTGAACGCAAGAGCGAATCCACAAGGTTGGCGGAAGATGCCGATATTGCGCTGGCAAACTTAGAAAACGCACAGACAGCGCTAACAACGGCGAGGGGCCGAATAAAAGCGGCCAGTGAGAACCAGCAAAATACAGACAAGGCTTGGACCACGTTATTGCAGGAGTTGGAGTTTCACACCCACTTCCAAAGAGTTGACGCCCTTACCAGCATTAACAGCCTCAGTGATTTGCGGCGAGACCTACAGCGATCCACTGATATTCGAGAACGCGTTGACCGTATGGAGGAGCACAACGCCGATACGAACCTCCTACTGACCTCGATACTTGAAAAAGCCGGTCCCACTCCAATGGGTTCTGGAGATGGGCTGGCCGCACTTCGTGACCTAGAGAGGCGATGGACAGATCACAGCGAATCGCTGGGAGACCGCCGGAGGATCGAGGGAGAGTCGAAAACCTGGTTGGACGAACGCGAAGACTTAGAGTTGGCAATTGGAAAGGCAAAGGTCGAGATCGCCAATCTCCTGGATACCGCTGGCTGCAAGTCAGCGGACGAGTTCAGGATTGTTGCTGCTGACGCCGAGGCGCGACTAGAACTCGAAAACGAACTTGAAACGATCAAACGAACCGCTCCCGACCTTTTTTCCCCCGAGGCTAAGGAAATTGACACCGCTCTGGAATCAACGGATCCCGGAACCTTGGGAACAGAGCTTCAGCTGCTCAATGAGAAGGTCGTAACGACCGGCGAGGAACGCGACTCCGCCGTCGGCCAGGCCGGTGAGGTCAGGGCGGCGCTGAAACAGATGGAGACCGAGGCAGAAGTCGCCAGGCTGCACTCGCACATCGACGAACTTACAGAACGCCTCCGTGAAGATGCACGCCAGTGGAGCGTCCTTACCGTGGCGCGATCCCTTTTGGACCAGACACGCGAAGAGTTTCAGGAGGAGCGGCAGCCCTCTCTCTTACTGGCGGCCTCCCGTTACTTTAGCCAGATGACCAGCGGCCGGTACTCCAGTGTCCGGGCCGTGATCGGCGAAGAACGGTTCGAAGTCGTCACAACCGAAGGTAGACCAGTGCGTCCAGAACACCTCAGTCGCGGTGCGGCTGAGCAACTATGGCTGTCCATACGCTTCGCGCTGGTCGACGAGTACGGATCAAGGTCACCGCTTCCGGTGGTACTGGACGATCTTCTCGTCAACTTCGACCCGGAACGAGCGGCGGCAGCGTGCACGGCCATATCCGCTTTGGCGGAACGACAGCAAGTCATATTCCTCACCTGCCAGCCATCCACAGTATCGACGCTGGAAGAGGCGGTCGGCGCTAACCCGGGTGCCAGCATGTCCACCATTGACCTGGACGCTTCGGCGGGTGGAGTGCAAATAGAACCGACGGTCGAAGTGACCGAATCCCCAGCCCCAAAAGAGGCCCCAGAAGTAACTCCCGAAACCACGACACCGCCAACTCGTTCCGGCATGCAACCGCTGCTTTAAGACCCTCTAATACTGGTTCGTATGGGATTGGGTATGGCGTTAACCCGCATCGGCATCGGTATCCTTCCCGTTATACGGGACCTCCTACCAAACGTACCCTGATCGTAGGCGTGACTCCACGTCCAACGTGTTTTGCATTGATCCGCTCGTAAATACGCGGTCCTTGCAGACTCAAAATAGACACAGGGACACGGGCTATCGAACCCGATTCATCCATGCGTCAGGATTCCGGCTCGATAGCCCGTAAACCGGGATGCGCAATCCCAGCGCGGCCGTCGATGAACGCCTACGCGCTGCACCTTTCGATGCGTTTCGAAACCTGCAAGCCCTCTGCGAATCACAGGCTCCCGACTTCCACCTGATCGCCGGTGGCGTGTTCGACCTTGCAGACCGCAGCGTCTACGCCCAACTCGCATTCCATGATGGCCTAGCCGCGATCGCCAGCTCCGGCATACCTGTCTACCTCGCCCAGGGCCCGGAAGACCCTGCCGCCGCCTGGCTTCCGACCATCGACTGGCCGGAAGGCGTACACGTTCTGGGAGGCCGACATGACTGGTTCGCCATCACAAAGGACGACGAGACCATTGCTCAATATAATCACTTATACAGTCGTAGATCTCATCACCCAGTCCCTCGATATAATTCCCACCAGTTCATCACCGTCCATAACCAGAATCTGGTTAACACGATGATTCGCGATCAAGCCAACCGCCATAGCTATTGAATCGTCAGGCCTCACAACAAAGAGCGGCGGCTTCGCCATAACCACCGACACCGGAGTCTTCGCCCACAGATCACGGTGCACGACCTCCAGATCCTGTAGCGCAACGATTCCGACGACGCGACCAGACTCCACCACCGGCACCGAGCGTCGCGTGAACGGAATCATGTACTCATCCACCAGGGCCGATATCGACGTAGCCGGATCTACCGGACGCTCGGATTTCGACATCACGGCGCTGACCGGCACGTCATACAGGGTTCTACGACAACTACCTCGACGCACCGATGCGGCCGAATCCTTCAGATACCAACCGATGAAACCCATCCACAAGCCAGACATCACGTTGTCGGTGATCGCTATCACCACCCCCGCGCCAACCAGCAACCAGCCGAACCCAATGCCCACGGAGGCAGCAATCCTGGTTGCCCGTGACATGTCGCCCATGCTGCCCCAGAGGATCGATCGCAAGACCCGCCCCCCATCCAGAGGAAACCCCGGCAGCAGGTTGAACACGCCTACAAGAAGGTTGGCGAAAGTGAAATAGATCAGCACTCCCTCTACGGGAGAATCGTCGCCGACAATACCCGCCCGCAACGCAAGGAATCCGATCAGCGAGAGCCCAAGGCTGCTCGCCGGACCAACGATGGCGATCACAAACTCGTCCCTTGCGGAGCGTGTCTCACCACCGATGTCACTCACTCCGCCGAATATGAAGAGCGTGATACTGCGTACCGGCATGCCCCTGGCGATGGCCACGATCGAGTGCGCCAGTTCGTGAACAAGAATGGATGCGAACAGCGTCAAAGCTGCGACCGCTGCCGTTAGCCAGTAGGTGAGCGCACCCCAGCGCGGGTAATCGGCGGGAAACCAGTTATCTGCCAGCGTCCACGTGATCAAAGCGAACGCGAACACCCACGTGTAGTGGACGCTGATATCTACGCCGGCAACTCTGGTGAGCCTGAAAGAACCGTTCATGCAGAGATTGTTCCTGATTCCTGTGGTTCCCGTAAATCCTGAATATCAATACCTGGGCATCTAACCGCCCCAGGTTCGCTTAAGTAGACCGGCCATTCTGCGACTAACATGTCTCTTATGGACCTCTATCTTGTACGCCACGGCGACACCCAGCTCGGACCGGACGGCCTTTACCCAGATCCCGCCCATCTCAGTGAGAGCGGCCACGCCCAGGCACGCGCCCTAGCCCCAAGACTAAGGTCAATCAACCCGGACGTCCTCATTACCAGCGGCATGGAACGCGCTAACGAGACGGCAGCGCCATTCGTCGAATCCTCCAGAGTTCAACCGCTGTTCGTTCCCGAGTTCGACGAGATAGGCATCGGGAATCTGCGGTCCCGAAATCTGTCTGTGCTACAGGCAAAGCTATCGCAGCGACCTCGTGTTTCCGACTTCTCTGAGTTTGACGGCGAATCTTCAACAGAGTTTGCGGAACGCGTGCTCGGCGGATTTCGGAACCAGGTCCTTGATCAGTACGACGATGGGCTGCGAGTTGCCCTGGTCATACACGGCGGTCCTATTAACGTCATTCTGCAGTGGGTCGAGAACGGGAACTTTTCGGGCACGCTCTCACGAAATATTAAGACCGCATCCGTGAGCCTCATAAGACGTCGGGCGAATGGGCTTGAGATTGTCTACGAGTCCGATACGTCGCATCTGGACGACCCAGACTAGCTCGACCCGGAATCGCCAGAAGGCCCAGAAGTTCCAGAGGTCCCCGGCACATGATCGCCCCCACTCTGCCCCAGCGACTCCATCAGCTTCGTCATCCCGTCGAACCATTTCTGCTGCGTCGACGCATCCCAGTTCGGGTTAAAGTCCGGATATTTTCTTAGTACCATCTCGGCGATCGACAGACCCGGAACCGACACCGACGCAGCGACCACAGCCGGAGCCGAGGGCTGTGCAACGGGGCGCTCCACCGGCTGCTGCCTGGTCCGGTTCGAGCTGCTGGACGCCCGTCGCGACACGTGCCGTCCGGCCAGGATATAAGTAGACAGCTCCACACCCGCGTCCTGCGCAGCCTGAATAAAGAACGCCTCGCACTTGGCGAGTACTCCCTGTTTGGCTCCAAACCTCTGGAATGCTTCCCTGAACTGCGCACGTGTAGCGCGTCCCAGGTCCAGGTCAAACACGGGCCGATAGTGCAAACGCAACAAAGCCGCAAGCGCAGCTTTTCGCTCCTCGCCCTCAAGGTTGGCCAGGTGCTCAAGGTCCTGGGTAGGTCGCCCGTTTTCGTCCACAAGATCCAGTGCGCGGAGCGATGTCATCAACTGGATTCCCGTACTTCCGGACGCACGCTGGCCCCAGACGCTTCGATCTATACGGGCCGGCATCCCTTCTCCGAGATATTCCAAAAAATTCCGGAACGTCCGGTATGGGACATATGGGGGAATCGTGGGGGTAGGAGAAGTCACGTTTATCACGATGGGAAACTGGGAAGGGTTCAATCGTACCGGGTCCAAACTATCCCAGCCACATTCCAAAGTCAATGCACATTAAGAATGTGGCTTTTTTCATTCTGGACAGTTTTGGAAACTACTTTTCAGACCGTCCAGAATGTTCCCCAGAACAGCCGGTAAGTCCCTCCCCACTCTAGCGGGAGTAAGTCCACCCGGCAGACCCAACTCTAGAGACGGGAGGCTGGCATGCTCTTACCGGTCCACTCAATAGCTCCTGACCCTGATCAGCCGCGTAAACTCCCCCGCAAGGGACGTAGCGCCAATACATCAGACGACTTGCGCAACCTTGAGTTGCGCCAGCCGTTGATCGTCCGTCCAAACCCGGCGCACGCAAGCGATTCCGACGCCGCCGCTTACGTCGTGATCGTGGGCGAACGCCTCTGGATGGCTGCACGGCGCGCCGGCCTCACCGACATCGACGTACAGGTCCGATCCGGTGTCGAAGACCAAGAAGTACGCGAGCTTCAGCTCAGCGAAAACTACCACCACGAAAAGATCCCGGCTATGCAGCTCGGGCGCGCCTTCCTTGAGTACAGAGAAGAGCACTCCGTCACGCAGCAAGAGTTGGCCCGTCGGACCTCGATCACCCCGGGGACGATCCACCATTACGAGAGCCTGATCCGAAACCTGGACCCGGAACTCGGCAAGAAGGTGGACTCCGGCGAGCTCACGTTCAAGGAAGCCCGCAGCATCGCCGACATAGACGACTACGCACGCCAGCGCGAGATCGCAGGCCCGTTCGTCTCAGGCCAGTTGAGTTCGGTCTACGTCGAGCGGATCGTTGGACGGGCAAAGAACTTCCCGACCAAATCCATCGACGATCTCTTGGACGAAGTGGTAAACGGTGCCAAACCTGCGCCGGAGCCGGAACCCGCTCCTCTGCCGAGGGCGCCGGAACCGGTGATCCACCAGCGGAAGGACCTTGAAGGCATGCTCCTGCAACTGGCGGGACAGCTCGACGGCCTGCCGCTGCAGACCATCCCGGAGTACCGAAGGCTCAAACTCGTCTCCACGCTCCGTATCCTGGACAGCCGAGTGCAGCTTGCACTCCATCACCTGTCCGGGGCGCAGATCGCCGGTGCCGGCATGCCTCCCGCACTGGTGGGAGCAGCCTCCCGGAGATAGGCCACAAACCCTACGACAAAACCGCCCGGCGCCCCCCCCCCCCGTTGAATCGCCGGACTTCTGCCCCCTCCCCAACGCCTCCGGGGAGGGGGTCTTTTTGTCTTGATTAATCTCGCGTTTCTTGAGAGTAAGCAGGCCGGTTAATTGACTTGATCAATAAGTAATTAAGACAACGCTTAAATACACTCTGCATCATCGATTATTTAGCGACCCATAATCCATCGTTATACCTTAGGAAGCGCCTTCCATATATCGTCGCGGGTTGTCGACCATAATGCTGTGGACATTGGCATCTGTTCCGCCGATCTCCTTCAGGTACGGCAACGCGTTCCGTGAGATGAACAGGAACTTGTCGGGATTCTGGTTCATCCGCTCAGTGAACGCTTCACGAGAGGCGATCAACAGTCGCACCTGGGCGTCGTGCCCCAACATCAGGCGATCGGCATAACCCGCGTCAATAAGCGCCTTGGTCGTCTCCGTGCGCGTCTTCCAGTCAGGCACTCCCGGCCGGGCAATCGGGTGATACCGGTCCATCCCGATCCACACGCCTTTATCAAGTAAGCCCTTCAGGTAATCCAGATCCGTCGTGTCGTTGCTGTGGCCCACGCAGACTCTGTTTAGATCGACACCCTCGTCCTCAAAAATCTTGACTTGCTGATCGCCCACACGCTCCGGCGCCCACGTGTGTGTGTAGATCGGCGCACCCGTTTTCTGGTGCGCCCTCGCCGCCGCCCGAAGAACGATCTCGCCCTCGGGCGTTACCCCGCCGATGTCGTTGGCGACCTTGATGATCCCCGGCCTGATGCCGGTTCCCTCGATCCCCTCTTCCAACTCCCGCACATACAAAGCAGCGATATCATCGATCTCGGCCGTCCAGAACACTCGCGGAATGTCACGCCATGTTCCGGTTGCGGCAATGATGTTGACGCCGCTGCCCTTCGAGACCGCCTCTACGACCTTTATGTCACGTCCAAGATCGTGCGTTGTCAGATCAAAGATCGTTTGCAGTCCACCGGCCCGGGCGTCCTTGAAAATCTGAATCCCCTCGGTGATCGCCTCGTCTCTTGGAACAAACTCCGGAAAGGTCGCCTGGATTCCCGCCGATGTGATCAGAACGTGCTCGTGTGACAGGGTGAAACCCATGTCAGAGGTATCCATCGGTCCAAGTACGGAGTTGACCGTCGACATCGATTTCCTCCTGAAAAAAACAATTGGCGCAGAACAAATCCCGGCGCGCTCTCTGTGAGATGCGTGATCGCCAGGCAGGGCATCCCCTGCCCTCGCGGTCGCCTACCTTAACTGCAATCTCTGACAGACGTTTCCGTCACCCCAGGTCGTTGTCCGGACGGACGATAGTGCAAGACTGTGTGTCTCGATCGCGAGTCAATGAAATGACTATTTCAGTAATCATGGTCCCGTTGGACGGGGCGGGAATTGCGGCGTCAGTATTGCCGACGGTGGCATCACTCGCCCGACCAATACGCGCCGCCGTTCACCTGGTCGCGGTTGTTGACCTGCAAAAGCGCGAGATCCCCTCGCTCTACTACGTGGCAAATCCAGACCCGGAATCCGAACGCGCTCCCCACTCATCAGACACAGCGCCTCTGAATCCCGACGGCACGACGACCACACCGTTCGACACTGCACAGCGCGTCGAACGAGCGCGCTCCTACCTGGCTTCACTTGCGACCCGACTTCAGAGCCTCGGCATCGAAAGCAGCTACGAAGCATTCGTAGGCGATCCGATGACCGATATCGCCCAATTGGCCCGTCGAAAACGCTTCGGTTTGATTGCTCTCTCCCCGCACGGCCGATACGCCATCGGCAAAGGACTCGGCAGCGTCACGGACAGGGTGCTTCACTCATCATCGGTCCCGCTCCTGATAGCGCCACCAGAAGCTGTACTACAGAAATCCGCTTCCGACCACGCTATCCAGAACGTAATAGTGGGCCTTGATGGATCTCGTGCCGCCGAGGTGTCTCTGGAACGTGCCGTCCAGATCTGCAAAGCGACCGGCGCGGCGCCCCTGCTTCTACGTGCCATCGGCGGCCAGGCCCGTGAGGCCGCGTGGGGTGAAGGAGCGAACCGCGTCGTACGTGACATCGACTCCGACTTCCGGGGCACGGTTTTCCGCTACATGAATGATGTTTCTGAACGAGCCAGTGTGCCCTGCAACGCCATGGTCGGGGACAACGATGAGGTGATGGAAATCCTTGACACTGCAGAAACCCTGCCCTCTTCGATCATCGTTTTGGCATCATGGGCGGTCCGGAATCACCAAATGGCGACTCGGCAGCGTCACGGACAAGGTCATCCGACGGTCGACCCGTCCGGTAATCATTGTTCCGCCGATCATCACCCGAACCCGCGAATCCACCATGCCGGCATCGCCCACAACCCTCGCTCCGGCTACACTCCCCGGACAGGCGAGTCTAGTATCTTGATATCATCTGCCACCAGACGGCCCATCCGGCCGAAAGTACAACCCATTTGAAAAACCTCAATAGGTGGGCGCTCGGCTGGTCTGTCGTGTGGATCGTCCTCGTCATGCTATTGATTGCACAGCTCGTACTGCTGTCTATTCCTGACGGCGACACGATTCTCATCGGAGTCGATAGCGCAGCTATCGTGTTCGTACTCATTCGACTCAGGCGGTCTATCGCCGTTCTCAGACATCAGGACAAGTAAGGGCCACGAAGGCCCAACAAATCAGGAGCGTCATCCTTGGCCGAATACCGCATAAACAAAGCTAAACAGAAGCTTCAGGCCGGGGGCGTGATATCGATCGTCAACGGCGTGAACGATGGCGACACGGCCGAGATTTTCGGCAATCTTGGGTTCGATTCCATCCTCGCTGAGGGCGAGCACGGACCGATCTCATGGGACGTCATCGGCGACATCTCACGTGCGTGCGACCTCTGGGACATGGCGTCCGTAGTCCGCGTTCATCGCAACGACCCTGCGCTCATCACACGGGCTCTGGACCGCGGCGCGAACGGGATCATGGTCCCTCATGTGAACACACGTGAAGAGGCCCAGAGCGTGGCGCGGTCTTCCTACTACGGACCGCTCGGCAACCGCG
>CAUZRH010000028.1:0-10964 GCA_963582115.1 Dehalococcoidia bacterium | reverse complement strand
TCATCTAGCTATCGGTCGTGACCCGCGTAACGTCAACGCCATCGCCGAGGAAGTGATAGGGACCGTGCAGGACGCGGGGCACATACACCGCCTCGCTATGTCAGCGATCGAGGTGGCGTGCTGGGACATCCTCGGCAAGTCACTAGGTGTTCCGGTTTACCAAATGCTAGGCGGCAAACACCGTGATTCCGTTCTCGGTTATGCCAATGGTTGGTATAGAGCAGAGCGCACACCGGAAGCGTTTGTCGCGGCAGCCAACACTGTTTCCGAATTAGGTTTCAAAGCGGTGAAGCTAGACCCGTTCGGGCAGGCATTTGGCACGATCGACGAGGCTGCATTACAGGAAACGTATGCAATCCTCGCCGCTATCAGGGAGTTCTTTGGCCCTGAGTTCAAAATTCTTATCGATGTGCATAGTCGTTTCATGCCGTCCGAGGCGATAAGGGTTGCCAGGTTCCTCGCGCCACTGGATCTGTATTGGTGGGAAGAACCGACCAAGGACGAGCGAGAAGAAATCACAAACGAGATAGCGCTGCAAAGCCCAATTCCGGTCGCTACGGGCGAACAGTTCGACAAGATCGGGCAGTTCGAGACATTGGCCCGTGGAGGTGGCGTCAGCATCTGGCAACCCGAACCGATGTCGCTTGGAGGGATCACAAATACCATTGCCGTGGCCAACATCGCTCGGGCTAGCAATGCGTGGATCGCACCACATCAAAGTGGTGGGCCCGTTGCCACTGCCACATGTCTGCAACTTGCTGCTTGCGTCCCCAATTTCCTTATTCAGGAGCACTTCGATGCCACCAATGAGCCCTGGACCCGGGATTTGGTCACGTGGCACCCAAACATCAACAAAGACAATGGCCATCTCAGCTTGCCGGACCAGCCTGGACTAGGTATCGATCTAAACCTGCCAGCGATCAAAGAACACCCTTATGATCCCAATGCTTTCTTCAACCTTCATGAAGAAGGTTGGGAGAAAAGGATCGGGGTCAGGGGCCGGAAGTAGTTCGGTCCTTTGGCAGTTTCGGGTGTGCCATTCCTGACCGAATGCGGCGATCCCCGCCAGTAATGCGCTCTCCTAACCACCAAGATTTGTAGCCTGTGTTAGGGTAATTCCCGCTCAATGACTATCGGCATGGTGCTAATCATCGTGTCCGGTTTCTTGGTGTGCGGAGATGCTTTGGATGGGATTAATGTTCCGTCAAGCATCTGATAATAGCTTGACTTGTCTGGTCCCCGCGGTGCCGTTGGTTTTTTTCCGATACGGCCGTTCGATGACCTAGGTCGATAACCGTCGCCCTTTGAGCGCTGCCTTATCAGCGCGTAGATCTTGAAAAGATCCATCGCAGACAAGGTCACGTCGCTATCCATTGCATAGCAAGGGGCGGGTTTATCACAGGGGATCAGGCCGAAACCGAAACCGAAACCGACCATACGATGACAGCACAGTATGTGACGTCCATCGTTGGCTACCCAGGAGCCGATTCGGCCTCAGGGCTATCGCTATCGCCCCCGAGAATCCTGCCCTCTGCCACATCTGTTGGGCTCGGCTCGTCGGCACGTTTGGATATTCCGGCCGGCGTGAATGCCAACTTCCAACAAGGAGTTGGATAGTCCTGTGACTGCATCTCCTGAGGCTGTTGTTTCTGTCGATTCACTCTGGCAGGTATACGGCGATAATCCCGAACTCGCGTTGTCCGACCAGTACAAGAGCAATTCAAAATCTGCTCTTCAAGCTGAACTGGGCCTCGTACTTGCGCTAAAGGACGTTTCGCTCGAAATAAATCGCGGGGAAACATTCGTTGTTATGGGGCTTTCGGGCTCCGGTAAATCGACCCTTGTTCGATGTCTCAACGGTTTGATTCGTCCTACTTCAGGGCACGTAAACATCCTTGGGCATAACCTCTCTGACATTTCCAACGACGAGCTGACTCAGCTGCGCCGGAATAGCATCGCCATGGTGTTCCAGCACTACGCCCTGTTCCCTCATCTGAGCGTCATCGGGAACGCGGCCTGGGGCCTTGAGATACAGGGCATCGGACGCAGGGAACGCAACAGGCGGGCGCTTGAGAAACTTGAACTCGTCGGTCTTCAGGGATGGGAAGACAGCTATCCCGTGGAGCTCAGTGGTGGGATGATGCAGCGCGTCGGCCTTGCACGAGCCCTCACACTAGAGCCGGAAATTCTCCTGATGGATGAACCCTTCAGCGGCCTGGACCCGCTTATTAGACGTGAGATGCAGGATGAGTTGCTTAGCCTTAAAGAGAGCCTGCATTCCGAGCAAACAGAGACGACTATCGTCTTCATCACGCACGATCTGGACGAAGCTCTAAAGCTTGGAGACCGGATTGCCATTATGAATGGCGGTGAGGTTGTTCAGCTCGATACGCCAGACCAGATCGTGCTGAACCCGGCGAACGAATATGTAGCCAACTTTACCGAGGGCGTCCGGTCACAAGCCGTTCTCACCGCGGTCGACATGGCGACGGCCTACGGAGAAACCGCAAAACTCGGTAGTTCACCCTTAGATGTCTTGCGAACTGCTCTGAATAACGACTGTGGTGAAGTTCAGATTGCCGGAGAAGGACGCCAGTTCAAGGGCGTAGTTACGGTAGAGGTCGCCATCAAAGCCCTTGAGGCAGGCGCCGATTCCGTGGAGGACTACGTCGAGTCGCCCACTACGTTTAACTCCGAAGATACCTATGACCATGTGCTGCCGTTGGTACTAGCTCACCCGTCATGCCTTCCCGTAGTCGACAACGACGGAGTGCTCGTTGGCGTGATCAATTCGGCATCGCTGGCGGCAACCTGGGCCCCCGACGCTCCAGAAATCCCCTGCCAGCTAGACTCGATAGTCCGGGATGGCGTCGAAAATATCCTCGAAAAACAGTCCGAAGGGGCTGAAGGTTAACGATGGCCGAGAAAGACATCAACTCGAACGGTTTCAGACATCTCCGCCGCGGTTGGGATTCCGTTCGGAACCCTTTCGGCGTAGAGCAACCGGTTCCAGTCCTTGTAGGCGAATCTCCGAATACGAATAGCAGCATGGCTTCCAAGGCCTTTCACTACGCCACGTTGCGCCTACGTCTCCCGGCCTGGGGCTGGGCGGCCCTGATCATAAGCACTATCGTCTGGTACTCGCTGCCGATTCCGCATTGGCCGAACTTAGCAGGGTTCCTTGTCATCTGGTTCATTGTTCCCGCCGCGCCGTGGTTGCGTGTTCTCGGGATCGGACTTTTCATCGGCACATTCGTAACGTTGCTTGGAGACGCAGGAAGCGTGCCCGAAAGCTGGTTGATAGGTAAGGATATTGCGAACTGGCTCGATGATCGTGTCGATTGGATGGTCTCTCAGTGGAGGCCGGCACTGAAAACCGGCAGCGATGAATTCCTCAGGCGTGCGCTGCTCCCGCTGGAAAAGTGGTTGCTCGCGCTTCCGTGGTGGCTGGTGATAGGCGTTACCACCGCCATTGCTTACAAAGTTGTCGGCAGAAGGCTCGCAATAGTTACGGCCAGCCTGCTCCTCGTCCTCACGGTCCTGAACTTGATGGAACCGGCCCTCTCGACATTTGCAATCGTCGTGATAGCGACCTTCATCTCCGCAGCGCTTGGAATTCCGCTCGGCATCCTTTCGGCGCAGAGCAACCGGTTCCAGTCCGTTCTAAGGCCCGCACTGGATACGGCACAGACGATGCCAAGCTTCGTTTATTTGGTGCCGGTGGTTATGCTCCTGGGTATAGGCAAGGTGCCGGCCGTCATCGCCACGGTCATATACGCAGTGCCGCCCATGATCCGGCTGACGGATCTTGGGATACGCCAGGTGGATCCAGAGTTACTGGAAGCCGCACGCTCATTCGGCGCGACTCGCATGCAACTCCTTTTGAAGGTCCAGGTTCCCCTGGCTATGCCGACTATCATGGCGGGACTCAACCAGACGGTCATGATGGCACTCGCGATGGTGGTGATTGCATCTATGATCGGAGCGAGGGGTCTTGGAATCGAGGTGCTGAATGGCATCAATCGGTTGGACTTTGGGCGTGGCCTCCTGGGAGGCATAGGAATCGTGATCATGGCCGTGGTGATCGACAGGATCAGCCAGGGTCTAGTGAAGGACCCGATGGCGCGAGACGGCACCGGAGAAGGCGAAGACGCCAGGTAATTCGTGCGCAGCAATCGGGCTCTAGACGGATGATAAAAAAGGAGAGTGCCCCGGGGACAGACATGTTCCGTATCACCGGTTTGGCGTGAGCGGTACTATTTCGATGAGAATTACCTACCCAAGCGAGGATAAAGTTGGAATTGACAGATACATATAAACGAAAATTGAAGCTCTGGATGATGTTGACCGCTCTCGCTGCTATCGCTGTCATCGGTGCCGCGTGCGGCAGCGATGAACCAGAAGTGAAAGCGACTATCAACCTCGCCGACACTCAATTTGAGTCACTGTGGATCAACAACGCCGTGGCCGAGTTCGTCATCGAGGCGGCCTACGGCAACCCGGTTGAGGCGATCCCGATGACCACGGTCATCATGCAGACCGCGCTTGTTAACGGCGATGTCGACATCGTCATGGAGTTGTGGGAGCAGAACCTCATCGAATGGCACGATGCAGAAATTGCGAACGGCAACATCGAAAACCTAGGCATGACCTATGAAGGTGGCCCGCAGTTCTTCATCGTTCCGACGTACACAGCCGAAGAGTTCGGCATAGTGACGATCGAGGACATGAAGAAGCCGGAAGTCGTCGCCGCTCTGGCAGATCCGGAGGATCCGTCCAAGGGAGCGTTCATCAACTGCGTCAGCGGGTGGCAGTGCGCCGAGATCAACCGCGCCAAGTTCCAGGCATACGGCTTGGACGAGTTCTACAACATCATCACGCTCGGTAGCACCGGTGCGATGGACGCAGGACTTCAAGGCCCGCAGATCGCCAAACAGCCCACCTTCGGGTACTACTGGGCGCCGACCTCACTGTTCGGTTCTTACGACTGGACAATTGTCGAAGAACCTGCCTACACCGCAGCGTGCTGGGATGAGGTCATCAAAGGCCAGGAAGACGCAAGCTACACACCTGCGGAAGCATGTGCGTACGAATCCCTTCCGGTTAACAAGGGGATCAACACCGGCCTGAGAGAAGCGGCTCCGGATGTTGTCGCGATGCTTGAGAAGATGAACGTCGGCGTTGGACCCATCAGCAAAACCGCTGCCTGGGCCCTGGCCAACGACGTTGATGTCTCGGCAGAGAAAATCACCACGGCCAAGTACTACCTCGAGAACTTCGAGGACTCATGGACGCAGTGGATGGATGCCGATGCCGTAAAGGCAGTCAAGGACGCGCTCGCAGCGCTTTAAAGCGCCGTTCAAGCAGCGCTAACTGGGATTATTAAAGAAAAGGGGTCGGCTTTCGCCGGCCCCTTTTCGCGTCTGAGAGACTTCGGAGGTTCCCGGATATCTCGGGCACGGCCATTGAGCTACAAGATGAGGCGCTGGCCATAAACTAGGAGCCGGGGATGCGCCCATACAGGTAAGACGCCGCCGGACCCTATTTTGTTCCACACACGTCGCGGGCGCTCGATTAATCCGTTGACCTGGATCAACCGCCAGAAACAACCGATTTAGACGGAAGCTGCGACCGGTGCCTCCAGGATGCCGATCTTCTTCGCCTCGGACAGGACGTGGGCTTTTTCTTCCAGGTTCAGGTAGTTGTTCGGTCGGATCGACTCGCCCATGTCGATACCAAGTCGCTCAGACAGGATCGCCTTGCATACGTGGGCCGCAGCGCCATACATCACGACCATGTCTACGACCGCTTGCACCTCGTCCTGTAGTTCTTGCGCTCGGGTCATGTTGCCGACGGTGTAGGCGTCATACAGCTCAGTGTAGAGCCAGGGTGTCAGCGAGAGCGGTGCGTCTACCGTTCCGATTGCGCCCATCGTGAGCGCGGGGAGCGGCAGTCGTCCGGATCCGGAGAAACATGCCAGTCCACGATCGGCCCAGTCTCGGATCAGGGCGAAGTTGGCGGCGGAGTGCTTCAGGCCCTTGAGGGTCGGCACTTCCTTCATCACGGCGTCCATCAGCGCAGGGACGAACTCGACCTGGGTCAGTTGTGGCAGGTTGTAAGCAAACAGCGGCAGGCCGTCCGCTGCGTCTGCGACGGCCTTGTAGTGGTCGATGATAGCTCGCTCGTTGGGCTGGAAGAAGAACGGCGGTACACAACAGACGGCTGCACAACCAGATTCGGCAGCGGCTTTCGCGCCCTTGACCGCACTCTCGGTGCTGATCGCTCCGACGTGCATGATGGCAAGCGCCTTGCCCTTAGTGGTCTCGCCGGAAACGCGGGCGACGGTGTCACGCTGCTGCTCGGACAGGATGGGGCCTTCACCAGTGCTACCGGCGACCCAGAATCCCTGGGCGCCGTGAGACATGTTGTCCTCAAGGATGGCGCGAAGGCCTTCTTCGTGGATAGAACCGTCCGCTTTGATGGGCGTGGGGTTGGCCGGGAACACTCCCTTGAAGCCAGACATATCTATATTGTCGGTGCCGTTCATAGTCATTTGGTATCTCCGTTAGATGTAGCGTCGGGCAATCCCGGCGGAATGCGGCGAATCATACTCCGCTACCCGCTATGCGGCATTAGTTTTATGGGCTTGTCTTTTTATCGGCGTTTCGCCGGCCGGTGGGTGTGTCAGTCCCGGCGACATATTTCGCCCGTCGGTGACATCATTACCGGGTAGAGAATCCCCGAAACAGGCTGCAATCAGCTATTGTCGGGTTATCGACCCGGCCATGCTGCCAACTATTTGAGAGTTGTATTGGGAAGAATATTCGGGCGCGGACTGATAATCCTGCTCCCTCTCACCATAACCGTGCTGATAATTCAGTTCGTCGCGGGTATGGCGGATTCGATCTTCGCACCAGTGACCGATCATTTTATCGGTCCAAATATTCCGGGAGTTGGTCTCGTAATTCTGGTGGCGATCGTCTTCCTCGTAGGTCTACTGAGCCACAGGTTCGCCGAAGTTGTAGGACGCACACTTGAGCGAGGAATCTCAAAATTTCCGTTTGTGGGCCGAGTCTACCTGACAGCGAAACAGGTCGCCATGTCCGTGTCGGGCGGTCAGGAATCCAGTTTCGACACCGTAGTTAGCGTACCTTTTCCGACCGATTCCAGCCTGGCCATCGGGTTCCTGACACGAGAGTTCACGAACGACACTAACCGTGAGTACGGCATCGTTTACATCCCGACGACGCCCCTACCCAGCTCGGGCTTTCTGCTGGTTGTGCCGATGAGCGACATCTCCATCCTGGACATGTCGTCCGCTGAGGCGATGCAGATGGTGGTGACCGGCGGTGTCGTAGTGCCTGATTCTCTGGGCGACCTCGGTAACTAGATGTACCGGGGCCAGATACTTGGGCTCAGGCGCCTCGTTGAAGCACGGCCCCCGGCCTGGCTCCGGTGTGTTTGCCGTCCTTAACGATGGACACGCCGCCGACAAGAACGTGCGGCACGCCAACCGGGTATCGGTGCGGATCCTCAAAGGTCGCAATATCCGTAACGGTTGAGGGATCAAACACGACGATGTCCGCAACCGCTCCGTCCTTCAACACGCCGCGGTCCGACAGCCCCAGTCGTTTGGCGGGCATTCCGGTCATCTTGTTGATAGCGGTCTCCAGCGATATCAGTGGCTCATCCCTGACGTATCGCCCAAGTACACGCGGGAACGTGCCATAGAAGCGAGGGTGCGGCATCGTCGACTCCCACGCACCGGCGTGCTCGATGGCGTTGCCGTCTGATCCGATCATTGCGTGTTCGTACTCCATGAAGAAGCGAACATCCCACTCCACTCGGTTGTGCACGACCTTTGAGATCTCGTTGTCTTCCTCGTCGATCAACATCAACATCACTTCGATACCGTCTACGCCCCGCTCTTCTGCGATCTCCGCCACGGACTTGCCGATCAGATCGCCGTTCTCCTTGCTGGCGACGGTGGCTATAACCATCGACTCAAAAACCCACGGCAACCCTCGGAAATGCCCCTTTGACGTATCTTCGTGCGCCTTCTTCCGAATCTTCGGGTCACGAAGTCGCTCCAGCATCTTTGCCACCCCGCCCTCCTGCACCCAGGTCGGTAGCATCTGGCTCATACCCGACGACGCAGCCGTGTACGGGTACATGTCGCAGGTGATGTCTAGCCCGGCGGCGCGTGCGCGATCGATCACAGCCACCATCTGGTCGCCGTGGCCGAACTCCCGGGAGTCGATGATTGCGATATGCGAGAACTGGACCGGAACGTTGCCCCGCTGACCTATCTCAACCGCCTCTTCGATGGACTTGATGTGCCAACCCGCCCACACCCTTGCGTGCGTCGCGTAGAAGGCGTCCTTGAAGGGCGACATCACCGATACGAGCGAGACTAACTCGTCGGTCTCGGCGTAGCTGGAAGGGGGTAGGGTCAGGCCCGTGGACATGCCGAAAGCACCCTGCTCCATCGCAACTTCCAGATACCGCTGCATTTGAGCGAGCTGATCGGCCGTGGGCGGAGCGTCGTCCAGCGCCCCGGCGGAGAGCCGTAGCGCGGAGTGCCCGACCAGCGGGGCTACGTTGATCGAGACGCCATTGCCTTGAACGGCATGCGAATATCCAGCTACATCGTTCCAACTCCAGTCCTCAACGGACGACAGAGTCGAGCCGAGGCTGTCTCGGACTACGTCTGAACTCCCGACCGGCGACGGGAAGGGAGAAAACCCGCAGTTACCGGTGACCTCTGTGGTCACGCCCTGGTACGCCTTACTCTCGGCACCCGGGTGGTCGACGAGAGTGACGTCGGAGTGCGTGTGTATGTCTATGAAGCCAGGGCACACAACATGACCTGTGGCATCAATCACGCTAGCTGTATCGCCAACGGCATCCGACAGGTCGGCGATCGCCGTAATCTTCCCATTCGTGATGCCGATATCGGCTGGCTTTCCGGGCGATCCGTCGCCATTTATTACGGTGCCACCCCGGATGATCGTGTCGAACTTCATTTGTACCCTCAGGTCTCATCATCTCTTTGTATTGGTATCGGTTCCACAGCACGAGCCAGCATTACTGCACTCGTTGCTACACTTGTTACCTGACTGTATCCGGCATATTCGGCGAATCCGTCCGATGATGCCACCACTTTTTTAGCGCACAAGGCAGTTTCGAACTTGTTCGAGTCACTATCAGACAAACTCAACGGCGCATTTTCTCGGATGACCGGGAAGGGCAGACTGTCCGAAAAGGACATCGACGAGGCACTCCGTGAAGTCCGCCTCGCGCTGCTGGAAGCGGACGTTGATTTCAAGGTCACACGAACCTTTGTAAAGGCCGTCAAAGAACGCGCCGTTGAAGAGAACTTGTTCGCAAGCCTCTCGCCGGGCCAGTCGGTCATCAGGATCGTTAACGAAGAACTGGTCAAGATTCTTGGCGGCGATGCGTCCGAGTTAAGCCGGGGAGAGACCGCGCCAACGGTCATCATGCTGGTCGGCCTACAGGGTGTAGGTAAGACCACTTCCGCAGCCAAGCTAGCGCGCTGGTTGAAGGAGCGTGACGAGTCGGTAGCTATCGCTGCCTGTGACCTGAGACGACCGGCGGCTATCGAACAGTTGATGACGCTGGGCGACGATCTGGGCGTTCACGTCTATCACGAAGATCCGCAAAAATCGACGCCGCTCAAGGTCGCAAAGAACGCCGTCAAAGAGGCCCAGCGCAACAACACCCACTACCTAATTCTGGACACCAGCGGTCGAATCGCCATCGACGACGAGTTGATGCATGAGCTGGAAGAGATCCGGGATGAAGTGAACCCGATAGAGACGATCCTTGTGGTCGACGCCATGACCGGGCAGGACGCTGTGCGTTCAGGAACAGAGTTCCAGGAACGCATCGGTCTCACCGGGATCATCATGACGAAGATGGACGGCGATGCTCGCGGTGGCGCGGCGCTGTCCATGCGGTCCGTAACCGGCGTGCCGATCAAGTTCATCGGTGTGAGCGAGCGGCCGAACGGCCTCGAGCAGTATCACCCTGACAGGATGGCGTCACGGATCCTGGGCATGGGTGATGTGCAGACGCTCATCGAGAAGGCTGAGGAGCAGTTCGACACGGATCAAGCCGCCGAGCTTGAACAGAAGTTGCGTACTCAGTCCTTTGATCTGAACGACATGCTCCAGCAGTTGCAGGCGTTCAAGAAGATGGGCGGAATGGCGGATATCATCGGCATGATCCCGGGTATGGGATCGCTCAAAGGCCGCATGAACCCCAAGGACATGGATGAGAGTCGAATCACACGCGTGGAAGCGATGATCCACTCGATGACGGCGGGCGAGCGGGCTAATCCAAAGCTGATCAACGGCTCCCGACGGAAGCGCATCGCCGACGGCTCTGGCACCACGCCGACGGACGTTAACCAGTTGCTTGGGCAGTTCCGACAGATGCAGAAGATGATGAAGAAGATATCGTCCGGCAAGGGCAAACGGGCCATCATGAGCATGCTGGAAGGCCGTTAGGACCCGAGCGGATCATTTAATGGGCGGGTCTACGGCTCCCGTAATGATCGCCCAGATGCGCGTCTACACGATCAATCTCGGGCAGGTGGACGCGTGGTTGAAGATATTTCACGACGAAGCGATGCCGCTGATTCGCAAACACGGAATGGGCGTCGATGGGATGTGGACAGACCTTCCCCAGGAGCGCTTCATCTGGTTCCGGACGTACGAGGATGAGTCAGACATGGAGCTCAAGGACGCAGCGTTTTACGGCAATCCTGAGTGGCTGAACCTGATAGACCGAATCCGTGCGCATGAGGCGTATGGAGAGATCACGATCGTCAAGCCGGTTACACCTTCACTCTAACTTTTGGCCCTCTGACTTTTGGCTGGCCCCAGAGACGGCTGTCCCCTTGCGCCGTGCCACTGGACGATGCCGTTTCCGGCCAATAT